>NZ_JAELTI010000189.1 GCF_016428755.1 Allobosea sp. ASV33 | reverse complement strand
GGCTCAAGCGCTTCCAGGTCGACGAGAAACGTCGCCGGGTAAGCCAGATCGAGATGATGATCGCTGATTTTCACCGGATGGCGAGCGATCTCGATCGCGAGATCCAGGCCGAGGAATCCCGCGCCGGCATCGCGGACCCCGCCCATTTCGCCTATCCGACCTATGCCAAGGCCGCGCTCGGCCGCCGCGACAACCTGCGCCAGTCGGCCGACAACCTGAAGGGCCAGCTCGACGAGGCCAAGGCCGAGCTGCAGGAAGCCTTCGAGGACATGAAGAAGGTCGAGATCCTCGACGACCGCGAGCGCGCCTCGGAGCGTGCGGCGGAAGCCGCCCGCGACCAGGCGACGATGGACGCGATCGGGCTGCGCTCGCGCGTCTGAGAGCAGTTCCAAGAATTCAGCAAAAAGGCGGCGCCCCCGGGACGCCGCCTTTTTTCATGCGATGACGGGATGGTGCGCGACGGATTCGCGCCGCAGCTTGCCGCTCAGGCGCGGGTCGTCGTCGACCTCGACCCCGCGCTTGAACACGGTGAAGCCCGAGCGCTGGTAGAAGGCGAGCGCGGCCGGATGGTCGAGCGTGCAGGTATGCACCCAGAAGCGCGAGATCGGCTTGGCCCAGGCCAGCGCCAGCGCCCGGTTCATCAGCCAGCGGCCGGCCCCCTTCCCGACCACGGGCTCGTCCAGCCCGAAGAAGGCAAGCTCCCCCTCCCCCGCCACGCGGAAATCCAGCTCGAGCAGGCCGACATCGCGCCCTTCGTGGCGAACCGCATAGACCGCGATGGCGGGGTCGGCGAAGACCGCCTCCAGCTCGGCGCGCGGCTTGGTCAGGCGGCTGAACCACATCCAGCGCTCGCCGAGCAGCCGGTAGACGGCGAGATAGCGCTCGATCTCGGAACGGCCCATCGCTTCGAGCGAGAAGCCTTCCATGCCGGGAGGGTCGGGCCGCTCCGGCGGCCGCGCGAACATCTCCAGCGAGGTCACGATCGTCGCGATCTTGCCGGGCGGCAGGTCCGTCGTTCCGGTCAGGGTGATGGTCAGGCTCTGGGACATGGAAGGCAGATACGCTTGGCTCGAAAATCGGGATCGTCGCCGCGATCATGACATGATCACGTTCGAAAGATCACGACGCAATGATGCATGCCCGGCCTGAGAGCACAGACGGATCGAGGCGGCGGCGGCACAGTCGCCGGCCGGCGGGCTGGTTGTTCGGCCTCTTGGTGATGTGCTTCGCGGTGCTGCCGCATCTCACGCTGGCGGCATCGATGATGCGCATGCCTGTTCCCGGCCCGGCGCACCCTGCCGCGAGCATGCGGGCGGCTCCGGGCGAACAGGCGCACGCGCCGATCCCCTGCCACGAGGGCGGAGATACGAAGGCCCCGGCAGCCGCAGCGCCGCCCTGCTGCATCATCGGCTGCGGCCTGATCGCCGAAGCTCCAACCGCTCCGTCGCTGCCGCTCGCGGTCCGCTGGTCGCGGATGCCGTCCGCTTCGGTCGCGACGATACGAGGCCGTTCGACCGAGCCGGCTGAGCGACCGCCGCGATCGGCGCCTTTCGCCTGAACCCATTGTCCGGCGGATCACGACGCCGCCTCGCGGCGCGGTCCGCCTATCCATCGATCAAGGATCCAGACAGATGAAGCGTACTTCCATGGCTCTCGCCGCCCTTCTCGCCGCCGGCCTGCTCGCCGGCGCGGCCCAGGCCC
>NZ_JAELTI010000188.1 GCF_016428755.1 Allobosea sp. ASV33 | reverse complement strand
GTCCCAGACCGCATCGGCGTCGATGGCCTGTTCGGCCAGCAGGAAGGGCTTGGGCGAGCGCCCGCGGCCCGCCGCGATGGCCTTCAACGTCCGGCCGGAGGCCACCGACGCGTCAGCCTTGAGGACGGCATCGCCCCCGGAATCGACCGCATGGTCGTCGCGATGCTTGATCAGCAGCCAGTTCGTGCGTTTGCCGCCGTCGCGATCATGCTTCATGCGCACCAGCACGAAGCTGCCCTGCAGCCGCTTGCCGTCGAGCGTGAACTTGAGATCGCCCTTCTCGAGCTGGCGCTGCGGGCTGAGCTTGCCCTCAGGCTCCCAATAGCCGCGATCCCAGAGCTGGACCGTGCCGCCGCCGTATTGCCCCTTGGGAATCGTGCCCTCGAAATCGCCATAGGCGAGCGGGTGATCCTCGACCTCGACGGCGAGCCGCTTGTCGGCGGGGTCGAGCGACGGGCCTTTCGTGACGGCCCAGGACTTGAAGACGCCGCCCAGCTCCAGCCGCAGATCATAATGGAGCCGGGTCGCGTCATGCTTCTGGATGACGAAGCGCAGGCGGTTGGAAGGCGCCACGGCGGTTGCGTCGCTCGGCTCCTTCGTCTTCCGGAAGTCGCGCTTGGCGCGATAGAGCTTCAGCTTTTCCACGGAACACCCTCCAATAACGCCTGGCGGAGAGAAGGTGGATGAGGGTCAGCCCGTGCCGGGCTCGATATGACGAACGGGTTTGGTCGGCGGAAGCGCGCCGGAGCCCGGCGTCGCCTCCTTGTTCGTCTGCGACTCCTTCGCATGCGGACCGGCGGGAGGGGTCTCGTGATCCTTTGCCCGTTGCTTCTGATTGCCCTCGGAGATGATCTTGGGCCCCTTCATGGCATCCTCGGCAGCGTCCTCGCGCTTTTCGGGCGGCCGCTGGTTGGGCTCGGTCGGGCCGTTGGTGCTGCCGCTTCGTTCGTGTTTCCGGTCGATCATCGCAAGCCCTCTCTAAAAGTGCTGCTGGAGCAACGCTGCCGGGAGCCGATCGTTTCGACAGATCGAAAAAATGCCCGGCTCCAGGCGGAGCCGGGCTTACTCGGCACGATTGGTCAGAGCGTCGGTTCGACCAGCAGGTTCTCGTCGCGATGCTCGCCGCCGAGCGTTGCCGCCCAGGCCGCCGCAGCCGCCCCCACGAGCAGCGCAGCCGCGGTCAGGAACGCCGTCAGGACCGCAATCTTGCGCGCCCGCTCCGCCGCCTGCTTGGCGGTTTCCTTGGCCTGCGACAGCCGGGCATAGGCGTCGTCGATGCGCTTCTGCGCGTCCTGCTCGCTGATGCCGGACCGCGCGGCGAGCCGCGAAGCCAGGTAGTCCCGGTCGGTCTGCTCGATCTTGCCGTTCTTCAGCGCGTTGACGAAGATGCGGGACGCTTCTTCGCGCTCCTGCGCGGTTGGCGGCTGCTGACCATTCGCGCGCATGACATTGTCGAGTGACATCGCGAGCGGATCGACATTCTGCGAAACCAGCGAAGCCACGCCCGAGCTCGCACTGGCGACGCCGCTGACCGCGGTCTTCGCCGCGCCGAACAGCGAGGAGGTCGCGACGAAGGTGATCAGAAGCGCCCCGGTCGCCCAGACGAGGAGGCCGTGGGTCGCGTCGCGCACCTTGCGCTCCTCGCCCTTAGAATCGAAGCTCGGCTGGCGCATCCGCCCGGCGAGATAGCCGCCGGCCATGGTCGCCGAGACCATGACCCAGAGCGCCCACAGGGCGCCTGCAATCGCCAGCGCCGTGGCGCTGGAACTCTTCTCGAAATCGGCGGAGATCATCGACAGGCCAATCGCCGACCCGAATACGGTCATGATGGTCGAGATTGCCGTCGCGATGACCGCGCCACCCAGGATCGGGCCCCACTGCACGTAAGAGCGGTTCTCCTTGTTGACGGTCACGGGGGCGACGACGACGTCTGTTCCAGACATGGACATGGCGAACTCCT
>NZ_JAELTI010000187.1 GCF_016428755.1 Allobosea sp. ASV33 | reverse complement strand
CAGGTCCTGCAGAGTCTGAACGAGTTGCAGACCCTGCGCCAGCGCGTCGGCGAGCGCTTCGACGGCAGAGCTGACGACGCCGCGAACGCGGCGGGCCGTGCGATCTGGGCCCGCATCGATGCGGCCCACAGCCGCGTCACGCCGGCCTTCTCCACGACCGGCACGAATTACATGATCGATAGCTGGCGCCTCCAGGCCGGCGCCGACGGGCAGGTCTTCGCCAGCGAAGCCGGCACGCTCGTCGGAGGCGTGACGCTGCATCATGGCGAGGCGCTCGCCGATATGTCGTCGGTCTTCGGGCACGGCAAGATCAAGGCCTCCGGCAGCGGTTTCGGCGGGGCGCTGACCTGGTACGGCGCGTCGGGCTTCTATGCCGACGCGCAGACGAAGCTCAGTTGGTTCGACAGCGACCTCTCCTCCACCACGGCCGGGCGTCAGCTCGCCAAGGGCAAGGGCGGTTTCGGCTATGCGCTGGGGCTCGAGCTGGGGCAGCGCATCGCGCTGTCAGGCGCCTGGTCGCTGACGCCGCAGGCGCAGTTGACCTACTCCCATGTCGACGCCGACAGCTTCGTCGATCCGTTCGGCGCCCGCGTTGCGTTGACCGACGGTGACAGCCTGCGCGGGCGGCTCGGCCTCTCCGCGGACTACCGGCAGAGCTGGCGCGACAATGCAGGACGAACGGTCAACGCCTCGCTCTACGGCATCGCCAACCTCCGTTACGAATTCCTGGGCGGAACGACGGCAACGGTCGCCGGCACGCCTCTGACCAGCCGTGGAGAACGGCTCTGGGGCGGGCTCGGCCTCGGCGCCAAATACGAAACCGGCCGCTATGCGCTCTATGGCGAGGTCGAGGCCCAGACCAGCCTGGCCCATTTCGCCGACAGCTACAGCATGACCGGCCGGGCGGGCCTGCGCGTGAGCTGGTAAGTCGCAATCTCGCAATCTCTCTCGGATCGGTCGCGGTTGCTATCGAGCCGGTGCCCGGAAAATCGTAATCTGGCGAGATCCGGGGGCCCCTTGCAGGCGCTGAGCGCGGCTGCACATCCTCGGGGTCAGCCGGAGCGCGAAAGCCTTTCTCGCTCCGTGAGGTCAGCCGCCGCATGTCGGGGCGGCCGCGCCCGCCGTCGCCTTCGCCCCGTCGATCACGACCGGCGTCCAGCCGCGATCGGGGGATTTCAGCCAGTCGCCGACATGCTCGAAGATGATGCGCTGCAAGGGCTGGATCGGCTGCCCGCTTTGCTCGGCGATGATCATGATCCGGCCGAGTTCGTCGGCGAAATCGCGTTTGATCTCGACGCCGAGGCGGCTCTCCAGATGCTTGAACAGGATGCCGAACAGGCTGATCTGGGCACTGGCCAGCCCGGCGATGCAATTGCTGATGTCGTCCTGCGTCATCGTCTTGTCCTCGGAGATGGTGTGCGCGTCCCATGGAGCAGCCGGGCGCAAGCCCTGGAGCCTGGCGATCGGTGCGGCCTTTAGAATTCCGCCCAGTCGTCGCGCCCGCCGTTCATGGCGCGCAGCACCTTGCGCTGCAGCCGGGCGGGACCGTTCGGGGCCGGCGCGGCCTCGTCCCGGGCCGTGCGCGTGAAGGCGACGCTGTCGGTCTGGCCGCTCAGCCGCTCCAGCGGGATCTGGAATGAGGTGACGAGGGACTGGAGCCGCTTCGCCGAATCCTCCAGCGTGCCGGCGACCGCATGGCTCTGCACGACCATCGTCGCGTTCTGCTGCGTCATCTCGTCGAGATGCGCCACGACTTTGGCGACCTCTTCGATTCCATTGGCCTGTTCCTGCGAGGCGATCGAGATATCGCCCAGGGCCGTGGAAACCTGCTGCGACGACTGCACGATCTCGGTCAGCGCGCTGCCGGCTTCCCGGACCAGCTTCACGCCAGCGGCGACCTCATCGGCCGAATCCGTGATCAGCTTCTTGATGTCGTTGGCCGA
Organism: Allobosea sp. ASV33; assembly: GCF_016428755.1. GTDB lineage: Bacteria > Pseudomonadota > Alphaproteobacteria > Rhizobiales > Beijerinckiaceae > Allobosea. The sequence continues at coordinate 256 of NZ_JAELTI010000187.1, read as the reverse complement.
ATCGCTGGAGCGCTGGGCGAGCGCCCTCACTTCCGAGGCGACCACCGCGAAGCCGCGGCCCGCCTCGCCGGCACGCGCCGCTTCGACGGCGGCATTCAGGGCCAGCAAGTTCGTCTGGAAGGCGATCGTGTCGATGACGTTGATGATCTCGGCGATATTGGCGGAAGCGCGCTCGATGCGCTCCATCGCCGCAATCGCCGCGGTGACGATGTCGCCGCCGCGATTGGCGATGGCATTGGCCTGTTCGCCCAGCGCC
>NZ_JAELTI010000186.1 GCF_016428755.1 Allobosea sp. ASV33 | reverse complement strand
GTCCTACACCCGCTACCTGGTCAACAATCTGCGGGAAGCCTTCGAATTGCCGGGCACGCCGATCCGGCTGCATCGCCGCGGCGGCGAAAATCCCTATGACAAGGAGCGCAAGGGCTGATGAAGGTCGCGGTCGTCGGCGCCGGTATCGCCGGGCTTTCCACCGCCTGGTCGCTGAGCAAGCGCGGGCATGAGGTGACGCTCTACGAGCAGGCGCCGCAGATCCCGAACCCCTATGCGGCCTCAGGCGACCAGCATCGCATCATCCGGCGCGCCTATGGCGGCGCCGACGGCTACGCCCGCACCATCACCGAGGCCTTCGAGGCCTGGGGCGAGCTCTGGGCCGATCTCGGCAAGCAGCATTACGCGCCCTGTGGCGTCCTCGGCATCTCCCAGACCGAGGGCGACGAGGGCGAGGAGTACCGCGAGGGCCTCGACCGCATGGCCTCGCCCTACAAGCTCTACGACGCGGGGGAGGCCGCCCGGCGCTATCCCTTCATCGACGCTGCCACGATCCGTTACGCCTATCTCAGCCCCGAGGGCGGCGCGCTGTTCCCGGCCCGTATCGCGGCCGACATGGTGCGCCTGCTGCGCGAGCGCGGCGTCACCTTGCGCGAGGGCGCGACGGTCACCTCGATCGATCCCGAGAGCGGGCGAGTCGGCCTTGCCGATGGTGAGGCGGCGGTCTTCGACCGCATCGTGGTCAGCTCCGGCGCCTGGGTGCTGAAGCTCCTGCCGGAGCTCGCGGACGTGCTCACGACCTATCGCACGGCGGTCGCCTATCTCGACCCGCCGGCGGACCTGAAGGCGGCCTGGGAGGCCGCCCCGGTCATCGTCGATGTCGGCGGCACGGTCGACGGCTATGTCTTGCCACCGGTCGACGGCACGGGCCTGAAGGTCGGCGCCGGCGTGCACAAGCGTCCGCGCCAGCCCGACGAGGAGCGCGAACCGCGGCCGGGCGAGGGCGAGCAACTGCGTGATTATTTCGCGCCGCCCTTCGCGCGCATCGCCGAGTACCGGGTCGAGCGCGTCGTGACCTGCGCCTACACCTTTACGGCGGATCGCAAGTTTCTGTCGCGGCAGATCGGCCGGGTGACGGCGGTCTCGGCCTGCTCGGGCCATGGCTACAAGTTCGGTGCTGCGGTCGGAAGGCGGGTTGCGGCCGCCGTGGAGAGCGGCGATCAGGCCGGCCTGCTGCGCTGGCTCAGGGCCGAGTAACGATTGCGGGCGCATGCTGGAGACCGTCAGCGCGCTCTTCGTCGATGCCGATCGGAAGGTGCTTCTCGGCTTGCGTGCCGTCTGGAAGCAGGCCTGGCCAGGCCATTGGGACGCGATCGGCGGCCGGGTTGAGCCCGGCGAGGCACTGGAGCAGGCCCTGCTGCGGGAATGCCGCGAAGAGGTGGGCCTGACGCCGACACGCTATGAGTTGGTACTCTCGGAAGCCGAGCGCTTTCCCGAGCGCAACGGCGCCGCGCTCCACCACATCTATGTCGTGAGTGCCTGGGAGGGCGGAGCGGCCATCAACCTCGTCGACGAGCATGACGAGATCCGCTGGTTCGGCCTGGATGAGATGGCGGCCCTGCCGAACCTCACCATCCCCGATCTGATCACGCTGGTGCAGGCCGCGCTGACGCGCGGCTGAGCAGCCTCAGACCGGCGGCTGCGGCGCCAGAACCTTGCCTTGCGGGAAGTCGAAGATCTTGCCGCTCTCGCTCCAGTCGGGCGAGGCGAGCCTGACCAGATGCGGCGCCAGCTCTTCCGGCGTCTTCAGCGTCTGCGGGTCTTCGCCCGGCATCGCCTCGGCCCGCATCTTGGTGCGCAGCGGCCCCGGATTGACCAGCATGAGCTTGACCGGGGTCGTCGCGGTCTCGGCCGCATAGGTGCGCCCCAGGGCCTCCACGGCAGCCTTGGAGATCGAATAGGGGCCCCAATAGGCCGTGCACTTATGCGCGGCGCCCGAGGTCATCAGCAGCACGCGGCCGGCATCCGACGCACGCAGCGCCGGGTCGAGCGCCTTGAGCAGGCGCCAGTTGGCGGTGACGTTGATATCGAGCACCTTGGCCCAGTCTTTCTCGGTCGCATGCCCGAGCGGCGTCAGCGAGCCGAGCACGCCGGCATTGGCGAGCAGGATGTCGAGCTTGCCCCAGCGCTCCGTCACGGCATGCCCGAGCTTCTCCAGCCCGCCGGCATCGGCGAGATCGAGCGGAACGAGTGTCGCAGTGCCGCCGATCGCGACGATCTCGTCGTCGAGTTCCTCGAGTGCGCCAGCGGTGCGAGCGAGCGCAATGACATGCGCGCCGGCTGCGGCGAAGGCCAGCGCC
>NZ_JAELTI010000185.1 GCF_016428755.1 Allobosea sp. ASV33 | reverse complement strand
GGTCTCGCTCTTCGCGATCGGCGAGACGCTCTATGTCGCGAGCCGGCACGGCACGGCCCCGGCCGCCGTCAACCCGCTCTCCGGCGGGAGCTGGATGACGAAGGCCGACTGGGCGCGCTCCTGGAAACCCTGGCTGCGCGGCAGCGTCATCGGCTTCCCGATCGGGGCCTTGCCGGCGGGCGGCACGGAGATCCCGACCTTCCTGTCCTATGCGCTGGAGCGGCGCCTGACCAAGCATCCCGAGGAATTCGGCCAGGGCGCGATCGAAGGCGTCGCCGGCCCGGAGGCCGCCAACAATGCGGCCGCCGCCGGCATTCTCGTCCCGCTCTTGACGCTCGGTCTGCCTTCGACCGCGACGGCAGCCGTGCTGCTGGCAGCCTTCCAGAATTACGGGCTCCAGCCCGGCCCGCTGCTCTTCGCGACCAATCCAGACCTGCTCTGGGGCCTGATCGCCTCGCTCTATATCGGCAACGTCATCCTGCTGATCCTCAACCTGCCGCTGGTCGGCATCTGGGTCCGGCTGCTGCTGATCCCCCGGCAATACATCTATGGCGGCATCGTCGTCTTCGCGATGGTCGGCGTCTGGGGCCTGTCGACCTCCTGGATGGATCTCGCGTTGATGTGCGGGCTCGGCGTGATCGGCTATGTCGCGCGCGTCCATGATTTCCCGATCGCGCCGGCCCTGATCGGGTTGATCCTCGGTCCGCAGGCGGAAATCCAGCTCCGGCGCGCGCTCGCCGTCAGCCAGAACGACTGGAGCGTGCTGGTCGGCACGCCGATCGCGGCGACCCTGCTCGGGATCGCGGGGCTGGTGCTGATCGTGCCGCCCGTGCTCGCGCGCCGGCGCCGCCGGGCCCATGCGGAAGGCGAGCCGGCCGCTTCCGCAGGCTGAGACGCTTGGTTCGGAAAAATCCGATGCCGAACAATCAGCTAGATCGCGACATTGCGTCCGAAAGGACGCGCGGCGAGCTAGCCCTTCGCGCCGTTCCGGCGTTTGCCCGGCTTGGCGCTTTCGCTTGCGGCCAGCGCCGCCTGGAGCGCCATGCGCGCCGCGCGGATATGGCGTCGCATCAGGATCTCGGCGAGTTCGCCGTCGCGATGGCTGATCGCCTCGGTGATCCGCATATGCTCGCCCCAGGCTTCGCGACCGCGCCCCGGCACGGTGGAATGCAGGCGCCGGCACAGGCGCAGCCGCGGATAGAACTGCTCGCAGAGCAGTTCGGCCAGGATCGGATTGCCGCTGCCCTTGGCGATCCGGCGGTGGAAATCCGCCTCGGGCTCGTCTTGGAGATAGGCGCCCGTCGGATTGCGCTCGATCTCGTCGCGATGGCCGGCGACCAGCGCCTCCAGCGCCGCGATCTCGGCTTCGCTCATGCTTTCGGCCGCGAGGCGCGCGGCCATGCCCTCGGTCGCCTCGCGCACGTCGAGCAGGGCGAGGAACTCGGCCGCGCTCGGTTCGGCGACGCGGGCGCCCTGGTTGGCGACATAGGTCACGAGCCCGCGCTCCTGCAGGCGCCGGATCGCCTCGCGCACCGGCGCGCGGCTGACGCCGAAGCGGCGCGCGATCGCCGGCTCGCTCAGCTTGGCGCCGGGCGCGATCTCCCCCGAGACGATGGCGAAGGAGAGATCGTCGTAGAGTTTGACGGTGACGCCCACGCTCGCGGGGGGCAATGTCTCGGCCAGCATCGAGCGGGTGCCTATCTGCTTCTGTTCGGCGGAGTATAGCGCAGCCGCCGCGATTGCCGAGCCTGTTCATGGCTTCGGTCTCGGCGCGGCGGCCGTTTGACCTTGCCACTTTTTCGCCCTAGTCGTGAACGCGACGGTTCCCTCACGGGATCAAAAGGGAACGCGGTGCGGGTGGCGAGCCACCCCATGCCGCGGCTGCCCCCGCAACTGTAAGCGGCGAGCCTTTCGCCACACGCCACTGGGGCCTCGGACCTGGGAAGGCGGTGAAAGGCAATGACCCGCGAGCCAGGAGACCTGCCGTCAGCCGTGGTCACACGCGGACACGTTCGGCCGGGGTGCGCCGATCGCTGATTCGACTATTCGCCGTCTTTGCACGGCTGATGGGGAGATCGCGTTCGCGGTGACGTGCCACTGACGTCAACGCCCGAGGTCTCCATCGTGAACGTTTTCTCCCCGGCCGCCGGATGCGGCCGCCTGCTGTTGTCCGCTTCCTGCCTTGCCATCCTGGCCTCCGCTGGCTCGGCCGCCCAGAACGCGCCCGCAACCATGGCGCTCGACGAGATCGTCGTCAGCGCCACGGGCACGCCGACCCCGGCGCGCGAGATCGCCAGCTCCGTCACCGTGATCACCGCCAAGGAGATCGAAGAGCAGCAGCGCCGCACCCTGCCGCAGGCACTCGCCGCCGTGCCGGGGCTGAACATCGTCCAGATCGGCGGGCCGGGCGGCCAGACCTCGGTCTTTATGCGCGGCACCAATTCCAATCACGTCAAGGTGCTGATC
>NZ_JAELTI010000184.1 GCF_016428755.1 Allobosea sp. ASV33 | reverse complement strand
AGGACCGGCGCAGGCGAAATGAACCAGGCCGACCGGCTTCTCGACGCTGCCGCCGCCGGGGCCAGCGACGCCGGTGATCGAGACCGCGAAAGTGGCATTGAGGCGTTGGCGCCCGCCTTCCGCCATGGCGCGAGCCACCGGCTCGCTGACGGCGCCATGCTGCTTGATCAGCGCCATCGGAACGCCGGCAAGCGCGGTCTTGGCTTCGTTGGAGTACGTGATGAGGCCGCCGTGAACCATCGAGGACGAGCCGGCGATGGCGGTCAGCGCTCCGCCAACGAGGCCGCCGGTGCAGGATTCGACTGTCGCGACCGTGAAGCCGCGCTCCAGGCTCATGTTCAGCAATTCGGCTGCGAGCAAGCGGATGTCGGGATCGAACATGGCTAGTCCTCCTCGGGCAGGCGGATCGTTGCCGTCCCGAATGCGACGAGGCCCTCGCGCCGGCCGGTGAAGCCCATGCGCTCGGAGGTCGTCGCCTTGATCGCGACCTTGCTTAAGGGAATGCCGGCGATGGCCGCGATCTCGGCGCGGATGGCTTCGCGATGCGGGCCGACCTTCGGGGCTTCGCAGACGATGGTGAGATCAAGGAAGTCGATCCGCCCGCCGCGCTCGCGGACGCGGGTCGCCGCGAAGCCGAGGAACCGGGCCGAGGCAGCGCCGCGCCATTGCGGATCGCTCGGCGGGAAATGCGTGCCGATATCGCCATCGGCCAGCGCGCCGAGCAAGGCGTCGGTCAGGGCATGCAACGCGACGTCGCCATCGGAATGGGCGATCACACCCTGATCGTGACTGATCTTCACTCCGCCGAGCCAGACATGGTCGCCCAGCCCGAAGGCATGGACGTCGTAGCCGGTGCCGACGCGGGTCACGAGCGTCTGGCCCGCTTGCGCGGCGGTCCTCAGGAAGTCCGCGGCATGGGTCAGCTTCACATTGGCCGGATCGCCCGGGAAGGTCGCGACCGGGTGGCCGGCCCATTCCATCAGGGCGGCATCGTCGGTGAAGCCGTGCAGTTGCGCTGCTTCAGCGGCCTCGTGGGCTGCAAGCAGCGGCTTGAAGCGGAAGGCCTGCGGTGTCTGGACCGTGACAAGCTGGTCGCGCGGCGGGGTTTCCGCGACATGGCCGTCGGCATTGATGCGCTTCACCGTATCGGTCACCGGCAAGGCCGGAATCGCCGCCACGCCCTCAATGCCGAGCCTCCCGATCGCCGCGCTGATCTGGGCGGACAAGACGAAGGCGCGCGCGGCATCATGGATCAGCACGATGCCGTCGAAACCTTCGCGGGCAAGCGCGAGCAGGCCGCGCCGCACCGAGGCCTGGCGCGTCGCGCCGCCGAGCGTCGGGGCTGCGAGCCGGGAGCCGTCGATCCCGGCCACAGCGCCGGCATAGCGCGCCTCGTCGCCTTCGCCGATCACGACGGCGATGCGTGTGATCGCCGGCTCCGCCAGGAACGGCATCAGTGCATGGGCGAGAACCGGGCGGCCTTCGATCAGCCGATACTGCTTCGGCTCGCCACCGCCGGCCCGCAGGCCGCGGCCGGCCGCGACAAGCAGGGCCGCAACGGGTTGGGGCGCATCGGGTTGGCGGAGCACGGCGCTGGATCCTGGCTGCAAGCGGGTCATGGCGCATGCCATAGCCAATTCTGCCGTGCGGGGGCAGGGGGTGCGACGCTGTTGCAATGCAGCATATGCGGATAAGCCCTTGCGCTATCGCAGCAATGTCCAATAAATATGCATATTGAGAAATGCCTTAAAAGCAGGCTGAGCCTTTGAACATCGCAGGTATCCCGATCGCGTCCCGCGCTTTCCTGGCGCCAATGTCAGGCGTGACCGACATCGTCATGCGTCGCCTTGCGGCCCGCAGCCATGCCGGTGTCGTCGTGTCAGAGATGGTCGCGTCCGACGAATTCGTGCGCGGCAGCGAAGAAGCGCGCATCCGCGCCGAGGGCGAGGGCGTTTCGCCGCATGTCGTGCAGCTCGCCGGTTGCGATCCCTATTGGATGGGGGAGGCGGCGCGGCTGGCCGAGGCGAACGGCGCCGACATCGTCGACATCAACATGGGCTGCCCGGCCAAGAAGGTGACGGGCGGCTGGGCCGGCTCCGCCCTAATGCGCGATCTCGACCATGCCGTCGCGCTGGTGGAAGCCGCCGTTGCCGCCACGAAGGTGCCGGTAACGGTCAAGATGCGTCTTGGCTGGGACGATGCCTCCCGTAACGCTCCCGAACTTGCCCGCAGAGCGGTCGCAGCCGGTGCGCGGATGATCACGGTCCATGGCCGCACGCGCCAGCAATTCTACAAGGGCCAGGCGGATTGGCGGGCCATCGCGGCGGTGCGAGCCGCCGGGGATTTTCCCCTGGTCGCGAATGGCGACATCCACGATGTCGCGGATGCCAGAGATTGCCTCACGCAGTCCGGCGCCGATTTCGTCATGGTCGGGCGCGCCGCGCTCGGCCGGCCCTGGCTGGTCGGCGAGATCGGTGCGGCGCTCGACGGGCGCGCATTCCGGCCGCTCTCTTTGGCCGAGAAGCTTGCGCTGGCC
>NZ_JAELTI010000183.1 GCF_016428755.1 Allobosea sp. ASV33 | reverse complement strand
GCGTGCCAGCGCATGGTCGTAATCTTCCAGCACCAGCGCGCCCGCGCCCTCGCCCATGACGAAGCCGTCGCGGTTCTTCGAGAACGGCTTGGCGGCGGCTTCCGGCGGGTCGTTCTGGGTCGAGAGCGCCGAGAGCAGCGAAAAGCGGATCAGCGCCTCGGCATGGATCGAGCCATCGGTGCCTATGCAAAGGGCTGCCTGGGTATCGCCGCGGCGGATCGCCTCGACGCCCATCTGGATCGCGGTCGCGCCGGAGGAGCAGGCGGTCGAGAGCGAGATCGGCGAACCCTTGGTGCCGAAACGGTCGGCGATATGGTCGGCGACGCCGCCGAAGACGAAGAGCTCGTGCATCGCCTTGTATTTATGGGTCGCGGCGGCGCGCAGCAGGCTGTCATAGTCGACATCGCCGTCGATCGACTGTGCGAGTTCCTGCTTCTGCGGCCATTCCATCTCGACAGGCGGCACCGCCATGAAGAGCTCGCCGGGGAAATCCCTGGCCGCGCCGATGCCGCTCTGCCCGACGGCCTCCTCGGCCGCGAGCGTCGCGAGCTTCTCGGAGAGCTGGGGAGCGGTGAACGGGCCGTCGAACAGGAAATCGACGGTGCCGCCGATGCTCGTCTTCAACCCTTCGGTCGGAAAGCGGTCGATGCGATGGATACCGGATTGGCCAGCCGTCAGGGCCTGCCAGTTGGCGTCCTTTCCCTGGCCGAGCGAGGTGACGACACCCAGGCCGGTGACGGCGACGAGCGGACGGCCCTTGGCGTCGCGATGCGTGGTCATGGCTTCAACCCTCACGCTTGAACGAGATGCGCGGCGCCTTCGCCACGCCAGTGGCCGGCGCCGGTGACGATCGCTTCCCTGGCCTGCCCGGCCGACAGGGCGATGGCCGCGAGAGCGACGGAAACCGGGAAGGCGGCCTCGACGCCATGGCCGACGAGATCGCCCGTAGCGATGCGCTTGGCGGAGGGAGCTGCTGCGGCAATGGCCGCCGCTTCCTCGGCCGTGATGCCGGCGCAGCCGGTGGCAGCGGAAATGGCAAGCGCCTCGCTGCCGACCGGGCCGAAGCCAGCGAGCAGGTTGTCCAAGGCGGACCGGACCGTGCCGGGCTCGCGGCGGCTGCGGGCGGCGCCGGTATGCTTGAGCGTGGCATAGGCCCTGGCGCCGCGAGCGGCGGCGCGTTCGGCCGATTCCAGCACGAGGAAGGCGCCGGTGCTGCCGGTGATCAGGCCCGGAGCGCTTTCGCGCTCGAAGACCGGCTGAAAATCGTCGCGATGCAGATACCCGCCGAGCTCGAAGAGCAGCAGCATGTCGCGGCGCTCGGCATTGTAGGCACCGCCGACCAGCATCAGGTCGGACTGGCCGGAGGCGATGCGGGCATGAGCGGTACGGATCGCATCGACGCCGGCCTGTTCCTCGCCCATGAAGGTGCGGGACGGGCCGGTGACGCCGTGGACGATGGCGATATTGCCGGCGAGCAGGTTGGAGAGCTGGGCGAGGAAGAGCGTCGGCCGGAGATCGCTCATCAGGCGCTCGTTGAGGAAGGCACCGGGCTCGTTGGCGCCGCGCAGACCTTCGAGGATCGCCGCGTCGACCGCGTGATCGCGCTCGCCGCCGCCTGCTGCGACGATGACCTGCAGGGCGCTTTTCGCCTCGGCATCGTCCTTCAACCCGGCTGAATCGAGAGCCAGGCCGGCCGTGTAGACGCCGAGCCGCTGCCAGGGTTCCATCTGGCGTTGGTCGGATTTTTTCGGGATTTGCCGATCGAGTTCGAGCGGCTTGAGCGGGTGGAGCGGGTAGGGCTTGAAGTTCTCGGTATCGACGACCGGCGGCCCGCCCGCGGCAAGCGCGGCGGCATGGGCCTCGACGCCTTCGCCGAGGCTCGACGCGATGCCGATGCCGGTGATGACCACGTCGCGGCGGTTCATGGGGCAGGCTCCGGCTTCAGGCCGATCGTCTCGATGCGGCTCAGCATCAGCGCGCGCATATCGGCAGGGAATGGCATCAGGCGGAAGCGCAATTCCGCATCGCAGATCGGCTTGTCTTCGCTGGTGAGCTTCACCTTGGTCGCGGCGTAGCCGGAACCCTCGATAACGAGTTCGGCGCTGGCTTCCAGCTCGGTGCAGGGCTCGACGAAGGTGCGGAAGCGCGCCTTGTCGACCGTCATCAGGAACGGCATCTGCGAGAGCCCATTGAGGCCGAGCAGGAGATAGCCCGAGGCCTGCGCCATGGTCTCGGTCAGCAGCACGCCGGGCACCAGCGGGTGGCCGGGGAAGTGGCCCTCGAAGACCGGGCTCTCAGCTGGGACGGTGGAGCGCGTCACGATGCGCTTCTGCGCCGGATCGAAGGTCACGACCCTGTCGATCATGTCGAAATATTCGAGACGCATGCGATCCTTGACTCGATTGGCTCGGAGCATGTCCGCGCTTCGAGGAAGCTGTCTCTTATACACATCTAAAAAGGGGGGGGGGGGGGGGGGGGGGGGGGGGGGGGGGGGGGGGGGGGGGGGGGGGGGGGGGGGGGGGGGGGGGGGGGGGGGGGGGGGGGGGGGGGGGGGGGGGGGGGGGGGGGGGGGGG
>NZ_JAELTI010000182.1 GCF_016428755.1 Allobosea sp. ASV33 | reverse complement strand
CCATAGATCAGCGTGACCGCGATCGCCGGCACGATCGCGACGAGGCGTGTCACCAGCCGCCGCATCCAGGCGGGAAGGCGGATGCGCAGGAAGCCTTCCATCACGATCTGGCCGGCCATGGTCGCGGTCACCGTCGAGTTCAGGCCGCAGCAGAGCAGGGCGATGGCGAAGAGCGAGGGCGCGATCGAGGCGCCGAGCAGGGGCTGCAGCAACTCCTGCGCCTTGCCGAGTTCGGCTACGTCGTGGTGACCGGCCTTGTAGAAGGTCGCCGCGGCCAGGATCAGGATCGAGGCGTTGATCAGCAGCGCGAAGCAGAGCGCAACGGTGGAGTCGATCGTCGCGAATTTCAGCGCCTCGCGCTTCTCCGGCAGCGTCTCGCCATAGGCACGGGTCTGCACGATGCCTGAGTGCAGGTAGAGGTTATGCGGCATCACCGTCGCGCCGATGATGCCGAGCGCGATGTAGAGCATGTTCGGATTGGTCACGATCTCCGTCGTCGGCGCGAAGCCGCGGATGACCTCGCCCCAGTTCGGGTCGGCGAGCGCGATCTGGATGCCGAAGCACAGCGCGATGACGCCGAGCAGCGTGATGATGAAGGCCTCGATCCAGCGGAAGCCGCGCGTCTGCAGCCAGAGGATGACGAAGACGTCGAAGGCGGTGATCAGCACGCCGATCTCCAGCGGGATGCCGAAGAGCAGGTTGAGGCCGATCGCGGTGCCGATCACCTCGGCGAGGTCGGTCGCGCAGATCGCGAGTTCTGCCAGCAGCCACAGCGGCCAGGCCATATAGGGCGGATAGGCGTCGCGGCAGGCCTGCGCGAGGTCGCGGCCGGTGGCGATGGCGAGGCGCGCGCAGAGCGATTGCAGGATGATCGCCATCAGGTTGGAAACCAGCGCGACGACGAGCAGCGTGTAGCCGTACTGGGCGCCGCCGGCGAGCGAGGTCGCCCAATTGCCGGGGTCCATATAGCCGACGGCGACGAGATAGCCCGGCCCGAAGAAGGCGAGGAACTTGCGCCAGTTCGACGAGGTCGGCGTCACCTTGATGGTGCGGAAGACATCCGTCAGGGACGGTTCGCCCCGCGATCGAAGCCAGATCGACGAGGATTCCGGGGCGCTTTGCGTCATGACGAGGCCTTGCTGCAACTTGGTTGCAATAAGGGGTATCGGCTTGCCGCAGGTCTGTCAACGTAATTGCGAATGATTGGCAATTACGGCCGGGTGAGAAGGTGCGGGCCTGCCTGGCATGCGCGAATAGAGGCTGACGCCCGCGACGTGGCTTGCCATGATGGCGTCATCTGAATCGCATCCGATGGCTGTCATGACCAAGCTTCCCGCCATTCTCGCCCGTCTCGACGAGGGGCTCGACGCCTCGCTCGATCGCCTCTCCACCTGGCTCGAAATTCCCTCGATCGGAACCGATCCCGCTTTCAACGCGCAAACGCGTGCCGCCGCCGAATGGCTGCGGGCCGATCTGGAGGGGCTCGGCTTCAAGGCTGAACTGCGCGAGACCGGCGGGCACCCGGTCGTCCTAGCCCACCGCCCCAAGCCCGGCGCGCCGCATGCGCTGTTCTACGGCCATTACGACGTGCAGCCGGTCGACCCCGTCAGCCTCTGGGACACCGACCCGTTCAAGCCGGTCGTCCGCGAGCTGGAGCCCGGCCGCAAGATCATCTCGGCCCGCGGTGCCTGCGACGACAAGGGCCAGGTGATGACCTTCATCGAGGCCGTGCGCGCGACGCTGGCCGAGACCGGCGACCTGCCGATCGGCCTGACCATCCTCGTCGAGGGCGAGGAAGAATCCGGCTCGGTCAACCTGCCCGGCTATATCAAGGCCAATGCCGCCGAGCTGAAGGCCGATTACGCGCTCGTCTGCGACACCGGCATGTGGGATCGCGAGACGCCGCTGATCACCTCGACGCTGCGCGGCATGGTTTATCAGGAGGTCACGCTGACGGCGGCCGACCGCGACCTGCATTCCGGCCTGTTTGGCGGCGCGGCCGCCAACCCGATCCATCTCCTCGCGCGCATCCTCGGCGAGATCCACGACGAGACCGGCCGCATCACCATCCCCGGCTTCTACGACGGCGTGCACGAGCCGACCAATGCCCAGAAGGCCGAGTGGGCCGACCTGAACCTGACCGAGAAGGACTTCCTCGGGCAGGTGGGCCTGAAGCACTCCATCGGCGAGAAGGGCCGGATGCTGATCGAGCAGATCCAGTCCCGCCCGACCTGCGACGTCAACGGCATCTGGGGCGGCTATACCGGCGAGGGCAGCAAGACGGTTATCCCCGGCAAGGCCTCGGCCAAGGTCTCCTTCCGCCTCGTCGGCGACCAGGACCCGGCGAAGATCGCGGCTGCCTTCCACCAGTTCATCCGCGAGCGCCTGCCCGACGACGTGACCGCCGAATTCATCAGCCATTCCGGTTCGCCGGCACTGGCGGTACCGGTGGATTCGCCGGTGCTCCAGAAGGCGCGCGTCGCGCTGGCCGATGAATGGGGCGGGCGCGTCGTCTCGATCGGCAGCGGCGGCTCGATCCCCGTCGGCGGCGACTTCAAGCGCACGCTCGGCATCGACACGCTCTTCGTCGGCTTCGGCCTCGACGACGACCGCGTCCATTCGCCCAACGAGAAATACGACCTGTCCTCCTTCCACAAGGGCCAGCGCTCCTGGGCCCGTATCTTGCAAGCTCTCGGTTCATGAAATCTGTCTGTGTCTTCTGCGGCTCCAATCCCGGCAACGATCCCGTCTATGCGGCGGGTGCCCGCGCCATGGGCGCCGAGATCGCCCGGCGCGGCCTGACGCTGGTCTATGGC
>NZ_JAELTI010000181.1 GCF_016428755.1 Allobosea sp. ASV33 | reverse complement strand
CCTTAACCCTGTTCGTTCTAACTCCATTAACCATGCGCGCCATCCGCGCGCCCCGCCTTCTGGAGCCCTGCGACGCCCGTGTCCGGCCGCGCGACGACCCTGCTTCTCTCCGGCACGGCCCTGGCCGGGCTAGCGCTCGCCTTGACGACGGCGCAGGCGCAGCAGATGCCACGCGGGAATCTGAGGACGGGCACGCCGACCTATGTGGCGCAGCAACCCGCGGCGCCCGAACCGGCCCTCACGCCGGCGACGGCCGACCCCGAAGCCATCCGCGATCCGGCGGGGCTGGTCCAGCGGCAGGGCTCGGCCGTCTCGGGACGGCAGCCGCCACGCGCCAGCCAGCCGATCCAGGCACCGACGCTGCGCGGGGTCACCCAGCGCCAGTTCCGGCCGCCGCCGCCCGCGGTCGCGGTCATGCCGCCGCCGCCTCCCGCCCCATCCCCGCCGCCACGGCGGCGCGCTGCGGCCGAAGAGGATCCCTATGCCCCGCTCGGCATTCGGCTCGGCTCGATCACCTTGCGCCCCTCGGTCACCAATTCGGTCGGCTACGATACCAATCCGCAGCGGACCTCCGCCAGCGGCACCAAGGGCTCGGGCTTCAGCCGCCACGAGGGCGAGCTGGCGATCCAGTCTGACTGGAACGTCCATGAGCTCAAGGGCAAGATCAGCGGCGGCTATCTCGATTTCTTCCGCAACAAGGACGCCTCGCGCCCCGATGCCGACGGCAGTCTGGACCTGCGGCTCGATGCCACCCGCGACACCCGCATCCTCCTGGAGTCACGCCTCAAGCTCGACACCCAGCGCCCGGGCTCGCCCGACCTGACGGCCAACGTCACCGGGCGCCCGCAGATCTTCCAGTATGGCGGCTCGGCCGGTGTCACTCACGACATCAACCGGCTGCAACTGACGCTGCGCGGCTCGGTCGATCGCAGCGACTACGAGGATGCCCATCTGTCCAACGGCGCGATGCTGTCGCAGAAGGACCGCAACCTCACGCAATACGGCCTGCGCCTGCGCGCCGCCTACGAGGTCACGCCCGGCATCAAGCCCTTCGTCCAGGCCGAGATCGACCAGCGCGATTTCGACGAGAAAAGCGATTCCAGCGGCTATATGCGCTCCTCGAAGGGGATCACCGGCCGTGTCGGCTCGACCTTCGAGATCAGCCGGCAGCTCACCGGCGAGATTTCCGGCGGCTATCAGGACCGCAACTACGACGATACGCGCCTGAAGAACCTGCGCGGCTTCGTCGGCGACGCCTCGATCCTGTGGTCGCCGACCCCGCTGACCACGGTGACGCTGCGGGGCACCGCCGAACTCGGCGACACCACGATCGCCGGCTCGTCCGGCACCACGGTGCGGCGCGCGACGCTGGAGGTAGCCCATGCCTTGCGCCGCAACCTTACCCTCACCGGCTTCACCAATTTCAGCCGGACCGAATATGACGGCCAGGGCCTGCGCGAGGACTTCATGAATGTCGGCGCGCGGCTCGAATACAAGCTGACGCGCACCTTCGCCATCCGCGCAAGCTTCACCCATGAGCGCTTGAACTCGACGGCGCAGGGCTCGGACTACACCGCGAATGTCTCGCAGGTGGGCTTGAGGGTGCAGTTCTGATTCAAGCGCGTCATGCCCGGGCCTGACCCGGGCATCTCGGAAACCAGTGTCTTCTCGTCCCGAGATTCTCGGGTCTGCGCTTCGCTTCGCCCGAGAATGACGGCTGAGATCACTCCATCCCTTCGAGCTCGATGATCATGCCCTCGATCATCTTGAGCCCGATCTGCCAGAAGCCCGGGTCCTTCGCGTCGAGCCCGAAAGGCGCCAGCAGCTCCGCATAGGGCTTGCTGCCGCCGGCCGAGAGCAAGGCGAAATAGCGCTCCTGGAAGCCCTCCGCGGCGTTCTGGTAAACGCCGTAGAGCGAATTCACCAGGCAGTCCCCGAAGGCATAGGCGTAGACGTAGAAGGGCGAATGGATGAAGTGCGGGATGTAGCACCAATAGGGCTCGTATCCGCTCGACAGCCGGATCGCCGGACCGAGGCTCTCCGCCTGCACGCTCATCCAGATCTCGCAGAGCGCCTCCGGCGTCAGTTCGCCCTCGCGGCGCGCTTCATGGACCTTGCGCTCGAAGGTGTAGAAGGCGATCTGGCGCACGACCGTGTTGATCATGTCCTCGACCTTGGCCGCCAGCATCGCCTTGCGCTGCTTCTGATTGGTGGTCGAGTCGAGCAGCTTGCGGAAGGTCAGCATCTCCCCGAAGACGCTCGCCGTTTCCGCCAGCGTCAGCGGCGTCGGCGCCATCAAGGCCCCGTTCGGCGCGGCCAGCACCTGATGCACGCCATGGCCGAGCTCATGCGCCAGCGTCATCACGTCGCGCGGCTTGCCCTGGTAGTTCAGCAGCACATACGGATGTGCGGACGGCACGGTCGGATGCGCGAAGGCGCCGGGCGCCTTGCCGGGGCGCGGCGGCGCGTCGATCCAGCGCTCGTCGAAGAAGCGCTTCGCGATCGCCGCCATCTCCGGCGAGAACGCGCCATAGGCGGAGAGCACGGTCTCGCGCGCTTCGGTCCAAGGAATCGTGCGCTGCTCGACCTGCGGCAACGGCGCGTTGCGGTCCCAGAAATCCAGCTCCTCGCGACCGAACCACTTGGCCTTCAGGCGATAGTAGCGGTGCGAGAGACGCGGATAGGCTTCGCGCACGGCGGCAACCAGCGCATCGACCACCTCGCGCTCGACCCGATTGGCGAGATGGCGGGAATCCGCGACATCCTCGAATTTCCGCCAGCGGTCGGAGATTTCCTTGTCCTTGGCGAGCGTGTTGGTGATCAGCGCGAAGATGCGGAGCTCCTTGCGGAACACCGTGCTCAGCGCCTCCGCCGCCTTGCGCCTTATCTCGCCGTCGCTGTCCTGCAGCTTGTTGAGCGTGAGCTCGAGCGTCAGCTCCGTGCCGTCGACGATGAAGCGCAGCGAGGCGATGGTCTCGTCGAAGAGGCGGTTCCACGCGGCAGCACCGGTGATCGAC
>NZ_JAELTI010000180.1 GCF_016428755.1 Allobosea sp. ASV33 | reverse complement strand
GGTCTCGTCCGCTTTGAAAGCCACGGGAATGGCGCCGATTCGCCCATCGAATTCCGGCAGGGCGACTTGCATGGCGAGATCGGCGGCGGAGAGGCCGCGCGGCGAGGCTTCCCAGGCCTCGCGCGGGCTGCCGACCGGCACGGCCTGCAGGATCGGGCAATCGGCGCCGTCGAGCACGAAATCCGCGCCCTCGCGGGCGGAGAAGGCGGTGCTGGTGAAGATCAGAGCGGGCTTGCGCGTCGCGATCAGCGTGGCGAGCTCGGCCGTAACGGCGGGGTCCTTGAGGCTGGTCAACGCGAGCGGGAGCGAGGCGAGGCCGCGCGCGCTCAGCGCGGTGGCGATCGCCTCCCCCATGGCGCTGTCGCCAGCCGCGACGCCGGAGCGATAAAGCAGGATCGGGACGAGCGGCTTGCCGGGGGGCAGTGCGGCGAGCGCCTCGCGCCAGGGCAGGGGAGTGTCGCTGGGGCCGAGCGCGAAGAATGATGGGAGTGGGAGGGGAGCAAAGCGACCCGCTTCGTTCTTCTCCCCTTGGGGGAGAAGGTGGCCCGGCGAAGCCGGGTCGGATGAGCGTTGAATCTCTGTCAGATAGAGCCTTATCCGTCCCAGCAGCCGGCGCATGTTCTCGGCGCCGCCACCGGCCTGAAAATAGGCCAGAAGCTGCGCCGCGAAGTCCGCCGGCACCGTCGCATGCTCGCCAAGCCGTGGATCGTCGCGCTCGTCGCCGGGCAGGATCACGAGCGGAATGCCGCGCTGGCGACAGGCGATGCCGAGCTGCTCGATGCCGTAGCGCCAGTAATCGAGCCCGCCGAGGCAGCGAACAAGGACGAAGCGGCATCGCGCCGCCGTCTTCTCGATCAGGAAATCGACCGAGAGCGGGTGCTTCAAGCGTCGCAGCGGCGCGAGGCGGACGGATAGGCTCCGTCCGTCATGCTCGCCCTTGTGGCGAGCATCCACGCCTTGAACACCGTCCTCGCCGAAAGGAGACGTGGATGGTCGGGACGAGCCCGACCATGACGACAAAGGTTCCGCATGCGTACGGGCCGCCGCCGCCAGCGCCGAAAGGTCGCTGTCGGTGAAGGACAGGACGAGCACATCTCCCGGCGGCAGGGCGAGATCGACGGCGTCCTCGCCGTCGTCGAGCCTGATCTCGCTGGTCGGGAGAAGGTGCATCGGCCGATGTTACGCCCCCGCGAGAGCCGCTTCCACGGCCTTGAGGTCGAAGCCCTTGAGGCCGATCACGGTGAGGCGGCCGTCGCGCGCTTCGCTCGCGCCCCAGGCCCGGTCGAAATGATGGCCGACGCGTCGGCCGACGCCCTGCACGACGAGCCGCATCGGCTTGCCCGGCACGGCGGTGAAGCCCTTCAGCCGCAGCACGCCCTCGGCCTCGGCCGCCTTGGCGACGCGCGCCGTGAGCTCCTCCGGCGAAAGTCCCGCCGGCAGCGGCACGGCGACCGAGTCGAAATCGTCATGGTCGTGATCATGCTCGCCCTCGCCGTGATGCGAGGGGCGGGCGGCGAGATCGCTCTCGGCAGCGGCACCGAGGCCCACGATCAGCGCCGGCTCGACCTTGCCATGGGAGGTCTCGACGATCTTGATCGCCTTGGGCAGATGCTCGGCGATCTCGGCCTTGACCCGCGCACGGCCGGCCTCGTCGACGAGGTCGCTCTTGTTGAGCAGGATCAGGTCGGCGCAGAGGATCTGGTCCTCGAACACCTCTTCCAGCGGATTGTCGTGATCGACCGAGGCGTCGGCCGCCTTCTGCGCAGCGAGCGCCTCGGGATCATCGGCGAACTGGCCCTCGGCCACGGCCGGGCCGTCGACCACGGCGATGACGCCGTCGACGGTGACCCGCGAGCGGATCGCCGGCCAGTTGAAGGCCTGGACCAGCGGCTTCGGCAGGGCGAGGCCGGAGGTCTCGATCAGGATATGCTCGGGCGGATTGGGGCGGTTGAGCAGCTTCTCCAGCGCCGGCACGAAATCATCGGCGACGGTGCAGCAGATGCAGCCGTTCGGCAGCTCGACCACGTCCTCGTCGCTGCAACCGGCGATGCCGCAGCCCTTCAGAAACTCGCCGTCGAAGCCGAGATCGCCGAATTCGTTGACGAGCACGGCGAGCTTCTTGCCCTGCGCATTCTCGAGGAGATGGCGCACCAGCGTCGTCTTCCCGGCGCCGAGGAAGCCGGTGATGATCGTGCAGGGAACCTTGCCCAGGTTCGTATTCTGCGGAGCGTTCATGATGTCATCCTTGCTGGCGCGCCGGCAAAGGCGGCACGCGCGCGACCACGCCCTTGCGGAAGGACTGCGGCCGCTCTTTCCAGGGAACGATGCCGTTGGCGCTGGCGGCATAGGCCTCCGCCGCGCCGACGATCTCGTCGAGATGGGTGTCGGTGTCGAGATCGCCGATCAGATAGGTCCATTTGCCATCGGCGCTGAGCGCGATGGTGCAGGGCCGCTTGCAGACGCAGAGGCACTCGACGGGCAGCACGGGGATCGTGCTGCCCTTGGCTTTAAGCTGCGCGGCGAGGCGCTCGGCCAGTGCCAGTCCCGGCTGGTCGTAACCCTCCGGGAGATCGGTGCGGGCGCGGCGGCAGGCCGTGCAGACATGGATGGTGAGGTCGCCCTCGGACATTGGCTTGCCTTCAGGCTTCAGCGGCCCGGCGGCTCGCCCAGGGCCAGAGCACGCCGACCATGAAGGCGGTGGCGAGCCAGAGCGCGGCCTGGATGCCGAGCGAGAGCGACGCGAAATGCGCGGCGACCTCGGCCGGAACCTTGCTCTCCGGCGCGGCCGGGTGCGGCGCGCCGATCGCATGCGGCAGCACGATCACGACGACAGCCAGGAACTTGAGCCAGGGCTGCTCGAAGCGCAGGAACAGGAAGAGCCCGAGCGCCGTGGCGATCACGGTCGCGAGCCACCAGAGCTGGCGCTGCTCCAATGCGGCCGAGGCTGCGCCCGGCAGCTCGGGCGCAAGTCCCATCGCCGGCGCGAGCCCGAGCGCGAGAAAGCCGCAGGCACCCCAGACG
>NZ_JAELTI010000017.1 GCF_016428755.1 Allobosea sp. ASV33 | reverse complement strand
AGCTGGGCAGTCAGCACCCGCCCCTCGCCATCAAGATCGGCCAAGACACTGCCCCATCGAAGGCTGATAGAGCCCGTCCTCGATCGCGATCATATGCCGTCGATCTCGCGCTGGACCGAAGCCACGGAGATCCGCCACCGGGTTGCCTCGTTGAACTCATCGGCCAATTGGCTGGTGTCCGCTTGTCGGCGTTGAGCCAATGTCTGGTTGTGGCGCAGCACGGGCAATCTCAGCAGGATTTCAGAACGGAATGCGAGACCCGTCCCAGGCGAGCAGATGTCCGGATTGTTCAGGAATGGCAGCGTCGATGACAGCAAGAAGATGGGCTGCCGCCTCGTGCGGCCGGAAGGTCCCGGGCGTGCCCGCTTCGCCGCGATAGGGCTTCGATAGTCCTGTGATGACAGTGCCGGGATGCAGGGCCAGCGCGATGGCCTCTGGCCGTGTCCGTTTCAGCTCGATCGCGAGGGTGCGGATCAGCTGATTGAGCGCGGCCTTGGAGGCCCGGTATGCGTACCATCCGCCCAGGCGATTGTCCTCGATCGATCCGACCCGCGCCGAGAGCGCGGCAAAGACCGAGCGGCCCTGCTTTGGCAGTAGCGGTGCGAAATATTTGGCGATTATGGCCGGACCGATGGCGTTGACGGCGAACAGCGTGGCGAGCACCGTCGGATCGATCGCCCTCAACGACTTTTCGGGCGTCACGCCGGCGCCATGGAGCATGCCGCTGGCGACGATCACAAAGCCGACGGGTGGGCCCGCGGCGATCACACCGGCAACCCGCTGAACGCTCTCCTCGTCGGTAATGTCGGCCACGTGTGCGGAGATATTCTCGGTGCCCCGATAGGGAATCCGGGACATCGCATGCACGGCGGAGAATTTGCCGGATGCGGCGATAGCATCCACCAGGGCCGAGCCGATGCCGCCCGTCGCCCCCACGATGACTGCGGCTTGCTCCATCACTCTCCTCGTTTCGTCAAAGCCGGAGAGCTGGAAACGGCCGCGTGAAGCGACAGCGGGATGGGACCCCGGCGACCATGTCCGGATGGCTTCGCCGGGATGGCCTCATAGTGTGTCGGTGTCGGAATTGCTGAGGGATCTCGGCTGGCTCGCGGGCGCGCTCGCGCCGAGAACCTCCAGCAGGCTGTGTTCGCCGTAAGGCTTGACGAGGATCGACGCGCGCTCGTCCTTCGCGACGGTGGACGCGTCGCCGGTCGCGAACACGACCACGACCTGCGGCCGAAGCTCCCGTGCACGAGCGGCAAGCTCGGTCCCCGATGCTCCCGGAAGATTGATGTCGGTCACCAGGATGTCGACGGGAGCCGTCTGCAGCGCGGCCATCGCCTCTTCGGCGCTTCCGGCATCGACGACGACGAAGCCTGCCTCCTCGATGATCTCGGCCGTGTTCATGCGGATCAGCGCATCGTCCTCGACCAGGAGCACGGTGCGCCGCGCATTGGCGGCGGCCGGCGGCGCCGGCACGGCGGCGATCTCCGGCTCCCTGCGTTGCGCCGCGTTGGCGTTCCGTTGCTGCTGGTTTGTCAGGACGTGCCTGAACTTTCGCGCCAGCGCTTCCCGCGTGTAGGGCTTCGAGAGCAGCTCGACGCCCGCATCCAGCTTGCCGCCATGGACGATGGAGTTCTCGGTATAGCCCGAGGTGAACAGCACCGCGATGTTCGGAAGGCGCTCGCGCGCCTTGCGGGCCAGCTCCGGGCTCTTCAACGGGCCGGGCATCACGACATCCGTGAAGAGCATGTCGATCGGAACGCCGCTCTCGATCACGTTCAGCGCGCTTGCGGCATCGACGGCCTTGAGCACGCGGTAGCCGAGATCGGCCAGCAGCTCGACGACCGTCGCGCGAACCGCCTCGTCGTCCTCGACCACCAGCACGGTCTCGGTCCCGCCCGCGACGGGGCCGGTATCGACCGCGACCTCGACATCCTCGCTCTCCAGCGCGCGGGGCAGATAGAGCTTGATCGTGGTGCCGTGCCCGACCTCGGAATAGATCTTCACATGGCCGCCCGACTGCTTGACGAAGCCATAGACCATCGAGAGGCCCAAACCCGAGCCCTTGCCCTCGCCCTTTGTCGAGAAGAACGGCTCGAACACCTTGTCGATGATGTCGGGCGCCATGCCGCTGCCCGTGTCGGTGACGGCGAGCATGACATATTGCCCTGCCGTGACCTCGTCATGGGCGCGGACATAGGCATCGTCCAGCATGGTGTTGGAGAGTTCGATGGTGAGCTTGCCCTGGCCCTCCATCGCGTCACGGGCATTGATCGCGAGATTGAGCAAGGCGTTCTCGATCTGGGCGGGGTCGATGAACGTGTTCCACAAGCCGCCGCCGACCACCGTCTCGATCTCGATCGCCTCGCCGAGCGCGCGGCGCAGCATATCGTCCATGCCGCGAACGAAGCGGCTGACATTGACGACCTTGGGTTCGAGCGCCTGGCGGCGGCCGAAGGCGAGAAGCTGCGAGGCGAGCTTCGACCCGCGGGAGACGCCAGCCATCGCGTTGGTGACGCGTCGCTCGGCGCGCTCGTTGCCGGCGATGTCCTTGGCCAGAAGCTGCAGATTGCCCGCCACGACCTGAAGCAGATTGTTGAAGTCGTGCGCGACGCCGCCCGTCAGCTTGCCCACCGTCTCCATCTTCTGAGCTTGCGCGAGCTTGGCTTCGGCCAGGCGCCGCTCGTCGATTTCGGCGATGACGCGAGCCTCGAGTGTATCGTTGAGCTGCCGCAGTTGCGCCTCGGCCCGCTCGCGATGCCGGACCTGCCGGGCAAGGTCCTCGGCCTGTGCGCGAAGGGCGGCTTCGGCGGCGCGCTGATGCGTGATGTCGGTGTGCACGCCGACCCATTCGACGATCTCCCCGTCCGGGTCGAGCACCGGCAAGGCCCGGATCGCGAAGGTGCGCCAGCTGCCGTTGCAATGGCGCACGCGATGCTCGTGGACGAACATGCTCTTTGACGCGACCGCCGCGTTCCAGGTCTCGACCGATGCGGATTTATCATCGGGGTGGACGGCATCGGCCCAGCCGAAACCCTGGTACTCGTCGTGGGTTTGCCCGGTCAGGGCGGCCCAGCCCGGCTGCTCGCCTTCCATCCGGCCGTCGGGGCTGTTGGTCCACAACACCCCATGCACGGCGTCCATCGCAGTGCGAAACCGGCTGTTGCTGCGGGCCAGCGCAGTCTCGCGCATAGCGCGCTCCTGCACATCGATGCCCAGGATATAGACACCGGGAATCGACCCGTCCGGCTCCGTGCGCGGCACATAGCGAACCTCGAGTCGGCGCGCGATGCCGTCGCGATGCGGCATGGTCGTTTCGGCGGTGAAGCGCTCGCCGGCGAGGCCTCGGTCGATATCGGCGCGGCGGTCCTGATAGGCCGCATCGCCGATGACATCCCTGACGGGGCGGCCGATCATGCTTGCGGGAGCAACGCCGAACCAGGTCTCATAGGCGATATTGGCGAAGCGGTAGACATGCTCCCGGTCGACATAGGAGACCAGCATCGGCAGGGCGTCGGTGACCCTGAGCAGTTCGGTCTCGCTGACGGCGACGCGACGTTCCGCTTCGACCCGCGCGCTGTTGTCGACGATCGTGCACATGACGCCGCCGACATGGCCGCCCGCCTCGTAGACCGGGGTGTAGAACAGATCGAGATAAAGCGTCGTCGGCCCGTCGGGCCGCTCAAATGCGATGGGCTGGTCGCGATAGGAGATGGTCTCGCCACGCAGACCGGCTTCGAGAATCGGTCGATTCCAATCCCAGACATCCGGAAAGGCGGTCGCGACCGGGCTGCCCAAGGCAGCCGGATGCCGCTCGCCGGCGATGGCCCTGTAGGCATCGTTGTAGAGCATGATGTGGTCGGGTCCCCACATCAGCACCTTGGCCACAGGGGAGTTCACGATATTGGCGATCGTCGCGCGCATTTCGACGGGCCAGGTGTCGACTGCGCCGAGGCTGGTCGTCGCCCAGTCCCGATTGCGGATCAATGCGCCGCATTCTCCGCCGGCCACCGGCCATGCCGAGCGCTCCTGTGCCGTCCAGGTGCGCGGCTGATCGCGCAGGGCCCTCAAGGCCGCGCGAACGACTTCGCTCGCATTGGCATAGTCTCCAGAACCGAGCCGTTCGGATATGAAGGCCTCGAGCTCGGGCGTCAGGGAAACGTTGCGCGATTGACGTGTCATCATGGGCGCTGCATCTGCCCACGGGCAGCCTGTGTCAATAGATGCTTACGGACCAATTTTGTGGGAGACGGCGATCCATGCCGCATTTATCGGCGCGCCGAAGCTGCGGGGCCGCGAAGCCTATCCCACATATCCGAGTAGCGCCCGGTTTGGGGCCGAACGCCTGCCCATCAAAACCTCGCTCCTTCGCAGATTGTATCTCAGTCTTTTCCGGTAAGTGCCTCGTATTCTTGGTGGGTCCGCACCGAGCGCCTTGAAGGCTGCTTGCCCGATCGATCGCAGGTCGGGAGTGCCCGCGGCGCCATGCGATCGGGTTCTCCCGGCGGGAGATCGCCGCGAGCATCGGGATCGCTCCCAATCCGGTCGCGATCACACATAAGTCCCTGACGATTCAGTCGGCGTGCGGGCGCCCGCGCAACGCATCTCATCGCATTTCAGCGAAGTGCAACGTCTCCGCGCTCGGCAGTTGACGGCGCATTTTTCTTAATATACGAAAAAATATATGAAGAGGCCGAGAGCGGCCGCTTCCGCCGCTTATGGAGGTTGTCGATGTACTATTTCGCCTATTGCACCTGGCTCGATCCGGTGGAGATGAAGCGGTACGAACCCGATGCGAAGGTCGTCGCCAAGGGTTATGCCGCCAATCATGCCATCCGCTTCCATGCGGCGGCCGACCGGGCCGATCGCGGCTGGTGCCATTTCCTCAACACGGCAGAAGCCGCCGGCAACAAGTGCCTCGGCGTGGTCTTCGAGCTCTCGCCCGAGCGCTTCACCGAGGATTACGACGATTTCGAACGCTGCTGCGTCACCGTCTACGGCGACGATGGGAAGATGTACGATTGCTGGACCTATCGCCTGATCCGTCCGGGCGTCGCGATGCGCCCGCCGAACTTCTACTGGCACCATATCCCCACCGGCATGAAGCATTTCGGCTTCCCGCAGGACTATATCGACAAGGTTCTGGCGACCTACGAGGCCGCGGCGCCCTGCCCGCGCGCCGACCGGCCGAATCCGTCTGCCATTCCCGGCAAAGGCGCCGATTCACGCTGAAGATTCGCTATCGAGCATTCATAACAAGGAGGGGGCCATGAAGGCAGTTGCAGGAATTTCGATGCTTGTTCTTTCCGTCGCCCTCTCCTTGGGCAGTGGGAATGCCTCCGCGCAGACGGCGGAGGCGCTCGTGCCGGCGGCGGTCAAAGCCAAGGGCGTTCTGACCGTCGGATCGCAGCAAACCTTTCCGCCGGTCGAATTCCGCGAGCCCGGCAAGCAGATGGTGACCGGCGCCTCGGCCGATCTGCTTGAAGAGGTCGCCAAGCGGCTGAAGCTCAAGCTCGAATATGTCCAGGCCGAGTATTCCGCGCTCATCCCCGGGATCGAGGCCAATCGCTTCGCCGTCGCCTCCGGCGGCATCTCCGATACGGAAGAGCGCGAGAAAACGCTCGATTTCGTCAATTACATGCGCTCGGGTGGCGCGATGCTGGCGCTCGCGGCCACGGCCTCGCAATACAAGACGATCGACGATTTCTGCGGCAAGTCCGTCGCGACGCTGCTCGGCTCGCGCGTGATCATGGAGAAGGTCGAGGCGGCATCCGCAGCCTGCACCGCCGCGGGCAAGCCGGCGATCCGGGCCGAACAATTGCCGTCCGCCCCGGACGCGCGCATGCAGCTCGATCTCAAGCGTGTCGATGCCTATCTCGGCGACCTGCCGGCGCTGGCCTATCTCGGCAGCCAGTTTCCGGGCAAGTACGGCATCGTGGGCGGCAACTACATCATGACGCCCTACATCACCTCCTGGGGATTCAGCAAAAAGGAGGCGGGCCTGCGGGATGCCGTCAAGGTGGCGCTCGACGAGATGCTGGCCGATGGCAGCTATCGGAAGATCATGACGAAGTGGGGCCTCGAAGGCGGCCTGCTCGACAAGATCACCATCAACCTGCCCGCCAGCAAGCGCTGAGGAGCGACGATGAGCGTTGCCGGGCCAGCAGCTCCAGTCCTCGCCGCTGCGGCGCTGCCGATCGTGGCTCAGCGTCGCTGGGGCGGCTGGGTGGTCGGGGGGATCGTGGTGGCGTTCGTCGCCGCGATCGTCTGGGGCGGCATCCGCTCGCGCATTCTCGATCTCACGATCATCGGCGAGTATCTGTTCCATCCGGCGATCGTGGCCGGGGCGTTGAACGCGCTGATCCTCGGTACGCTGGCGCTTGGAATCTCCAGCGTCATCGGGCTGATCTCGGCGTTGATGCGCCTGTCCGGCAATCCCATTCTGTCCGGCCTCTCCGCGGTCTATGTCTACCTCTTCCGCGGCACGCCGATGCTGATCCAGCTCGTCTTCTGGTTCAACGCCGTGCCGACGATGTTCCCGACGATCACGATCTCCCTGCCGTTTCTGCCGGGGCCGTTGTTCGAAACGCCGACCACGGTCGTGGTGACGCCGTTCCTCGCCGCACTGGCGGGCCTGTCCCTCGCCGAAGGCGCTTACATGAGCGAGATCATGCGCGCGGGTATCATGGCGATCGACAACGGCCAGCGATCGGCCGCGACCGCGCTCGGCATGACTCAGAGGCAGGTCTTCACTCATGTCGTCGCGCCGCAAGCGGGGCGCATCATCGTACCGGCCTGCGGCAACCAATACATCATGCTGCTGAAATCGACCTCGCTCGCCTCGACGATCGGCTATCCCGAGATGCTGCGCGTCGTGACCGACATCTACTCCTCGAATTTCCGCGTCGTCGAGCTGCTGACGGTCGCCGCGATCTGGTATCTCGCGCTCACCGCGCTGGCGACGGTCATCCAGACCGGGCTCGAGAAGAGGTTTCCGCCGAGATGACCGACAACCTTCCCGCTGTCTCGCTTCATGGCGTCGGCAAGTCCTGGGGGCCGGTGGTCGCGTTCGAGAACGTGAGCTTCGACGTGCCGCGCGGCCAGGTTGTCGCGTTGCTTGGTCCCTCCGGCGCCGGAAAATCGACCCTTCTGCGCTGCATCAACCGCCTCGAAGGCATCTCGGCGGGCCGCGTCTATGCCTACGGCGAATTGATCGGTTATCGCGAGACCGAGACCGCCCTGCATGAACTGGCCGATGCGCAGGTCTCATTGCAGCGCCGGCAGATCGGCATGGTCTTCCAGCATTTCAATCTGTTCCGGCACATGACGGCGCTCGAAAATGTCATGAGCGGTCCCCGGATCGTCCTCGGCCTGCCCAAGGCAGAGGCCCGGATCCGGGCGGAAGCCTTGCTCGCGAAGGTCGGCCTGACCGCGCGCAAGGATGCCTACCCCGCCCAGCTCTCGGGTGGCCAACAGCAGCGCGTCGCGATCGCCCGGGCGCTCGCGATGGAACCGCGCGTCCTGCTGCTCGACGAGCCGACCTCCGCGTTGGATCCAGAGCTCGTACAGGAGGTGGTCGCCACGATCCGCGCGCTGGCGGAGGACGGCCAGACGATGATGATCGCCACCCATGACATGGCGATCGCCCGCGACGTCGCCGACCGGGTGATCTTCATGGAAGGTGGTGCCGTCGTCGAGGACAGCGCGCCTGCAGCGTTCTTCACCAGTCCGCGCAGCGACCGGGCGCGTCAGTTCCTGGCCCGGCTTCTGAAAGATGGACAGGCCGCGCCACCCCAGTCGCCCGCGCAGCAGGATGCACGATCATGAGGCCGACCGAGACCGCCATTTCGACCGATGTGCGCACAAGGCTGCGCAGCATGATCCTGGGCGGTGAACTCTCTCCCGGGGAACGCATCGTCGAGGACGAGCTGTGCGAACGGCTCGGCGCCGGGCGAACCCCGGTGCGGGAGGCCCTGCTGCTGATGCAGGGCGAAGGCTATCTCACGCGCAAGCGCGGCTGGGTCGTGGAGCAGGTCGTCCGCTCGCAGATCGGCGCGATCTTCGAAAGCCGGGCCGCCGTCGAGGGCGCGACCGCGCGCCTGGCCGCCCGCCGCATCACCAAGGCCGAGCTTGCCAGACTGGCGGCGTTGATAGAGCAGATGCAGCCCGCCGACAGCCTGACCCGGCACGAGCTCAACCGCCTCAATGGCATCTTCCATCAGAGCATCGTCGACACCGCGGCCAACCCGCTGCTCGCCCAGTTCCACGAGCGCACGCAGTTCCAGTACTGGATGCTGCGGGTACCGGTGCTGTTCGCCGAGCATGAGATGCGACAGTCGAACGAGCAGCACCAGCTCATCCTCGCGGCGCTGACGGCGCGCGACGAGGACGGCGCCGAGCGGGCGGCCCGGCAGCATGTCGAGGCGACACGCGCCATCGTCGAGCCCGCCCTCCATCTCTGAACACCCGTCCCATTCCCTTCGAGTCCGCAGGTCTCAGCAGGTCGCCATGTCAGCTCTGTTCCGCAAACTCCATCATATCTGCGTCGTGGTGCATGATCTCGAACGCGCCGAGGCCTATTACAGCCGTCTCGGCTTCGGCCCTTTCTACGACTATCCAAAGAAGGGCCCTTATGCCGAGTTCGAGGTGCCTAACCCTGCGGCGTCAGCCGCGATGAAGTATCGCTGCGCCGATCTCGACAACGTGCAGCTCCAGCTCTGCATGCCCGGCGAGCTCGATAGTCCGCAGCGTCGATTCCTCCTCGAGCATGGGGAGAGCATCTATCATCTCGGTTTCGAGGTGCCCGACATCGATGCAGGCGTCCAGGCCGGCCTCGACGCGGGCCTCGGCATCATTGCGCGCGGCAAGCGCGTTGACGGCGGCGGCTTCTGCTATTTCGACACGCGGGTTCATGCCGGTACCGTCCTCGAGATCCGCACCACCTGAGCAATGAGACCTCTCTGGAGCGAGCGGACCGGGCCCCGTTCCCGCGTCATATGGCAAGCCGCTCACCCCGTCGTCACGCGCGCCTTGATGCGCCAGCACCCAGCTCCGCTGCCGGGTTCGAGACGCCAGGTCTTGATCTCGATCCGCGTGCCGCGCGCCGTACGGTAACTGGGCACCGTCAGGAGGGTCACTCCGTCGGTAGTATCAAGTTCCCCCAGCACGATGGTGCCGTCGCTGAATTCGACGAGTGCGGACGGATTTTGGCCGCGTTCCTCGATCCGGACCCGGCATCCCGGGTAGCAATGCGTCGCCGCGACGATAACCTTCATGAAATCGTCCTGCCCTGCCGCCGCGCGTTGGAGACCGAGCGGACGATCGCCAGGCCGGGCGACTGGCCGCCATTCGTGCGGCAGCAGTTGCGGCTTTCACGCACTGAATGTCGACCTTGGTTCACAAGCTTTGCCTGTTGCAGGCCTCCAATCGCTTGAGCGCCTCGCCGATCCCCATCTCGCAGTCGACCGAGGCGGCGGACATCGGCGAGCGCGGCAGCCCAGAGCTCACGCCCTGCAACGTCTGGGCAGCTTTCACGCGCGCCGGTAGATTCGGAGCAGCGAGAGAGCGCCAGAGATTGCACAGCTCACGATTGAGCTCCTTGGCCTGCTCACGGCGATGGTCACGCAAGGTTTTCCAGAGGGATACGTTTGGGCCGGGAGCCGCGCTTGCGATCGCGGCAATCGATCCCGCAGCGCCGAGATCGTAGCAACTCATCAGAGAGCCATCGATCGCGCCGAAGACACGCTCTCCTCCGACGGCGAGGGTGAGATCGGCGAAGGCGCCGAGGTCCTTGTCGCTCTGCTTGACGGCACGGACCTGCGGAACGTCGTCCATGATCCGCACGGCGAGCTCCGGCCGGACATTGGCCCAGGAAATGACATTGTAGATGACGATCGGGAAGTCCGCAGCGCCGGCGACCCGACGGTAGAACTCGACCAGCCCGTCGTCATCGGGAGCGAAGATATAATGCGGTGGCGCGACCTGGAGCCCGGTCAACGGCAGTTCGGAGAGTTGGCGCGCGCGCGCCACGGCGGCCCGACTGCTATCGGCCATGATGCTGGTCATGACCGGCACCCGACCGGCGACCACCTCCAAGGCACGCTGCGATAGCGCGAAGACCTCTTCCTCGTCGAGGGTGAACCCCTCGCCGGTGCTGCCGCCGACGACCACGCCATCGACGCCTTCGGCCAGCATCCATTCGATCTGTCGGGAAAAAGCCCCGTAATCGATGGTCTCATCGGCGGCGAACGGCGTCGTCAGGGGAACGATGACCCCTCCCAGCTCCATCGGGCCCGTCACTTCGCCTTCCTCGCCTTGTCCGTTGCCTGTCCGGGCGGCTCGTAGCCGAGCTGCCGCGAGAGTTGATTGGCCGTCGCCATCACGAGCTCGGCGAGCGCGGGGACGCGTTCGCGCGTGACGCGGTCCATCGGTCCGGTCACGCTGACGGCCGCGAAAACGCGGCCCGACGTATTCCGGATCGGCGCCGCGACGCAGCGCACGGTGGCCTGATGCTCCCCTTCGTCGATCGAGTACCCGCGCTTGCGCGTCTCGGCGAGGTCGGCACGCAGCGCGTCGGGGTCGGTGATCGTCGTGGAGGTGTAGGGGAGCAGGCCCTGTCCGATCACCCGCTCGATCGTCGCCGGCTCCTGGAAGGCCAGCGCGGCCTTGCCCACTCCGGTGCAGTACGAGGGCGAAAGCGAAAGGGTCGTCGTCCAGTTGACGCTGTTCCCCCCAGGCTCGCGGTGTTCGATGATCACCATGTTGGTGCCGTCGAAGATGCACAGATGGGCCGACTCGCCGCTGATGTCCCCAAGGCGCTCCACCAGATCGCGGGCTTCGCGATGAAGGTCGAGATTGGCCAATACAATGCTGCCCAGCTCGAACAGGCGAATGCCCATCCGGTAGCGATCCCGCCCCTTGTCTTGCTCCAGCAGCTTGGCCTCGCGCAGGCTGGTGACGAGCCGGTGCACCGTCGTTTTCGGCATTTTGCAGCGCTCGGAGATCTCGGCGAGACTCAGCGAACGGTCATATCGCGAGAAGCAATCGAGCACCGCCATCAACTTCTGCATCGATTTGAGCGAGCCGCGCTGATCCGGACTTTCGGCCGACTCTGTGCCGCCGGGAATCCGTTCTTTGTCTGCGACTTTTCCCGCCATACGGTGCTGTCCCCCACTCAATCCGTCTCTCGGTGCTGCCCGTGATGCGGCGGCACCATATCCATTCGCTCGTCATATGAAAATTGGAATTGACATCCGCATTCCGGAATAGCTAGATCGCATCAAATTCCGGAATACGGAATGATGATCCGAATTTGGAAACGACCTGAGCGGTGGAATGATGAGCGAGCTCGCTTCGGCGGCGTGCGTCGGCGCGCCTCGACGCTTCGGAGATAATCGTCTCCAGGGGCGCCCTGCATGACCGCGGTTCTTTGCGTCGGCGTCGCCGTCTACGACGAGATATTCGCGCTGCCGGCTTTCCCGACCCGGCCCACGAAGATATTCGCCTCCGATTTTGCTTCGGCGGCCGGGGGACCGGCAACCAACGCAGCGATTACGATTGCGCGCCAGGGTGGCGATGCCGCTCTTTGGGCGCGCATCGGCAACGACATGCAGGGAGACCGCATCGTCGCCGATCTCCAGCGCAGCAAGGTCGATGTGTCGCGGGTCCGGCGGGTCGAGGAGGCACGGTCGGGCATTTCTGCAGTCGGCGTCACGGGCGACGGAGAGCGCATGCTCCTCGTTTTTGCCGATCCAAATCTGGACACGGATGCCTCCTGGCTTCCGCTCGACGATATCGCCGCGTTCGACGCCGTCCTGGCGGATGTGCGTTGGCCGGTGGCTTCTCGTGCGGTGCTCGCCCGGGCCCGTGCCCTTGGCAAACCGACGGTGCTCGACGCGGACCTGACCTCGGACCCGGCCGCGCTTGGTGCGCTCGTTCCGATGGCGTCGCACGTCGTCTTCTCCGAGCCTGCGCTGGTGCAGTTTGCCGGCGAAGCGGGAAGTGTCGAGGAGCGGTTGCGGCGCGTCCACGATGGCGGAGCCCATGAGCTCGTCGGTGTGACGATGGGCGACCAGGGCGCTTTCTGGGTCGATGGCTCCGGCTTTCACCACGAGCCGGCCGTTTCGATCCGCGCGGTCGATACCCTCGCCGCCGGCGACGTCTTCCACGGGGCCTTCGCGCTTGCCGTAGCGCGTGGCCTGCCGGCGCGGGACGCCATGCGCTTCGCCAATGTCGTCGCCGCCGTGAAATGCACGCGCTGGGGCGGCGGTTCCACCATCCCGACGGCCGAAGAAGTCGATGCGTTTCTCGCGCGGCCGCCTGCCGCGCTCTCACCCACCAAGGATTTCGTATGACCAGCTCTCTCTCGGCGGGCAAATTCCGCGCACTCCGCCGCCTTTCCGATGCGCAAGGCCGCTTCAAGATGATGGCGGCCGATCAGCGGCCGCCAATCATCAAGGCGATCGACCAGAAGCTCGGCGCCGGCTCCGCGACCTATGACCGCGTCGGCGCTGTCAAGCGGGCGCTCGTCCAAGCGCTGGCGCCGCAGAGCACGGCCGTGCTGATCGATCCGGATTACGGCTACAGCCTCGCCTTCGATGCCCTGCCGGCCCATCCCGGCCTGCTGCTGACCCTGGAGAACTTCGCCTTCGAGGAAAGCGCCGGCGGCCGCAAGACCTACGCGATGAAGGATTGGGGCGTCGACAAGATCAAGCGCGCGGGCGCCGAAGGCGTGAAGCTGCTGCTCTGGTACCGGCCGGACTGCTCGGCCGACGTCCGCGAGCACCAGCACCGGCTGGTGCGCGAGGTCGGTGCCGCCTGCAAGGCCTAC
Source organism: Allobosea sp. ASV33 (assembly GCF_016428755.1). GTDB lineage: Bacteria > Pseudomonadota > Alphaproteobacteria > Rhizobiales > Beijerinckiaceae > Allobosea. Next base: position 53,320 of record NZ_JAELTI010000017.1, on the reverse strand, counting down.
GACCTCGCCTTCCTGCTCGAGCTTCTCGTCTTCCCCTTCGCCGGTGCCAGCGACCACACCACCGATTACATCGAGCACAAGGACAAGCGCCCCGAACTCGTGCTGCAGAGCGTGCGTGACTTCGCCTCGCCTGAGTATGGCGTGGATATCTACAAGCTCGAAAGCCCGCTGGCTGCGAACCATTTGCCTGATCCCTCGGGGACGGGTCCCGAGGTCGCCGAGGCGCAGGCCTGGTTCGACGAGATGGGCAAGCTGATCGACAAGCCCTGGGTGATGCTCTCCGCCGGCGCCGGCATGGAAGAGTTCCGGCGCGTCCTGCACTATGCCTTCAAGGCCGGTGCCAGCGGCTTCCTCGCCGGCCGCGCCATCTGGTGGAAGGCCTTCCAGGAGCATTATCCGGACGTCGCTGCCATGGAAGCGGCGCTGGCCTCGGAGGGTGCGGGCTATCTCGCGGAGATCAACCGCATGACCGATGCGATGGCGCGGCCGTGGACGGCGTCTCCCGTGTTTGCCGCGGGCCCGGCCCTGGACGACGCCGGCCAGACATTCCCCAGCCGCTACCCCGCCTTCGCCTGATGCGCGGGAAGGAGACAAGCATGATCGAAGACCTGAAGGGCAAGCGCATCCTGGTGACGGGATCGAGCACCGGCATCGGCGCCGCCGTCGCGAAGGCCTATGCGGCCAACGGCGCTGTCGTGGCCGTGCACTACAATGCGAGCAAGGAACCTGCCGAGGCTCTTGTGGCCGAGATCGCCCACGCCGGGGGCAAGGCGATCCTGGTCGGCGGCGATGTCTCGAAATCGCAGGACGCGATCCGGATCGTCGACGAAGCGGCGGCCGGGCTCGGCGGGCTCGACGTCCTCGTCAACAATGCCGGTGCCCTGGTGAAGCGCGCGCCGCTCGACGAGCTGGACGACGAGATCTATGACCGCGTGCTAGATCTCAATGTCCGCTCGGTGGTGTTCGCCTCGCAGGCGGCGGCGCGCCATATGCGCAAGGCCGGCAAGGGCAGCATCATCAACACGAGTTCCGTCGCGGCCCGTAATGGCGGCGGCCCTGGCGCGTTGCTCTACGCAAGCGCCAAGGCCTTCGTTCTCAACGCGACGCGCAATCTCGCCAAGGAGCTGGCCGGGGCGCATATCCGCGTCAATGGCGTCTCGCCCGGTGTGATCGCGACCCCGTTCCACGAGCGCTACTCCACGCCCGAGATTCTCGAAGGGATGCGCAAGACCATTCCGATGGGCGTGATCGGAACGCCCGAGGATTGCACGGGCGCCTACCTGTTCTTCGCCTCGGACACGCTCAGCGGCTACGTCACCGGCCAGGTTCTCGAAGTGAACGGTGGGCAATTCATGGCCTGACGACGTCTCTGCGGGAGGAAACACCAAGACAGAGGGCAAAGCCCCGAATGGACTATAGCTTCGATTTCTCCTTTCTGTGGGACTATTGGCCGATGCTGGCGGATGGGCTCTGGCTCACCATCCAGCTGTCGCTGATGGCGACGGTAGCGGGCTTTCTGCTCGGCATCGCCTGCGCGGTCGCCAGCACCAGCCGCTCGCGCATCCTGCGCGGGCTCGTCGGCTTGTATGTCGAACTGATCCGCAACACGCCGCTGCTCGTCCAGCTCTTCGTCGTTTATTTCGGCCTTGCGTCGCTGGGCCTGAAATTCTCTGCGACGACATCCGCCGTGATCGGCCTCACCATCAATATCGGCGCCTATTCCAGCGAGATCATCCGCGCTGGCATCGAGTCGATTCACAAGGGCCAGATCGAGGCCGGAGATTGCCTCGCGCTGTCGCGTTGGCAGGTGGTGGCGGCGATCGTGCTGCCGACCGCGATCGAGAAGGTCTATCCGGCGCTGGCCAGCCAGTATGTGCTGCTGATGCTCGGAACGAGCATCGCTTCGCAGATATCGGCGGAGGAAATGACCGCCGCCGCGAGCCGCATCCAGTCGGACACCTTCCGTCCGTTCGAGGTCTTCCTGGTGATCGCGGCGTTGTACCTGCTGCTGTCCTTCGGCATGCGGGGATTGTTCTGGGCGGTCGGCCAGTTCGCCTTCGTGCGGCGCCGTAAGCTGGGGACGACGCTATGATCCCCTCCCTCCTCGGGATTTCGCCAGCGCATTGGGCGGCCCTGCTGGCCGGGTTGAAGTGGACGGTGTTTCTGTCGGCGGTCGGCTTCCTCGCCGGCGGCCTCGTCGGCTTCGCCGTCGCTCTCTCGCGCATCTCCGACAGCTTGATCATCCGGGGGCTGGCGGCTGTCTACGTGAACCTGATCCAGGGCACGCCGCTGCTCGTCCTGATGTTCGTGCTGTATTTCGGCCTGCCCGTCTTTGGCTTCGACATGCCGCCGCTCGCGGCAGCCTGCATCGCCATGACGCTGTTCTCCGCGGCCTATCTCGGCGAAATCTGGCGCGGATGCCTGCAATCCGTCCCACGCACGCAGTGGGAGGCGGCCGATTGCCTCGCACTGGCACGATGGGAGCGCATGTTGCTGGTGATCCTGCCCCAGGCACTGCGCATCGCCGTGCCGCCGACCGTCGGGTTCATGGTGCAGATCGTCAAGAACACCTCGGTCGCTTCCGTGATCGGCATGGCCGAGATGACCTACATCGGCAAGCTCATCAACAACGCAACCTTCCAGCCCTTCCGGATCTACCTGATCATCGCCGGCCTCTATTTCCTGTTGTGCTACCCGCTTTCGTGGCTCAGCCGCCGTCTTGAGAGAAAACTCAATGTCGCCCATCGTTAGCTTTCGCGACGTTCACAAGAGCTTCGGTGCCGTGCCGGTGCTCAAGGGCCTGAGCTTCGAAGTCCAGAAGGGCGAGGTCGTCGCCCTGATCGGCCGCTCCGGCTCGGGCAAGAGTACCGCGCTGCGCTGCGTCGACCGGCTGGAGACCGTGGACAAGGGCGAAATCATCGTCTGCGGCCACCGGGTCAGCGATCCCAAGATCGAGCTGCGCAAGCTCCGGCAGGATGTCGGTATCGTCTTCCAGAGCTACAATCTCTTTCCGCATCTGACCGTCGAGCAGAACATCACGCTCGCACCGCGCTGGGTGAAGAAGGCGGACAAGGCGAGCGCCCGCGCTTTGGCGCAGGAGGTTCTCGCCCAAGTCGGGCTCTCCGAAAAGATCGATGCCTATCCCGAACAGCTCTCAGGCGGTCAACAGCAGCGCGTCGCGATTGCTCGCTCGCTGGCTATGCGCCCGCAGGTCATGCTGTTCGACGAAGTCACCTCCGCGCTCGATCCGCAACTGACGGAGGAGGTCCTGAAGGTTATCGAGGAACTCGCCCGCCAGGGCATGACCATGCTGCTGGTGACCCACGAAATGGCCTTCGCGGCGAGGATCGCGGATCGTGTCATCTTCATGCATGAAGGCCTGATCCACGAAACCGGCTCGCGCGACATTTTGCGCAATCCCAACACTCCGGAACTCAAAAGCTTTGTCGGCGTCGGCCTCTAACGGCCGCTGCCCAAGGTCGCGCGACGACGACCGCATGAGAACAAAATCCATCTCACGTGAGGAAACGACACATGAACCGCCGCTCGACTCTTACTTTCCTATCCAGCCTGATTGGCCTCGGACTTGTCGGCCTGTCGGCTATCTCGGCCTCCGCCGACACGCTCGACGAGATCATGGCCCGCAAGAAGATCCTCGTCGCCATCGATCTCGGCAATCCGCCGCACGGCATGATGGATGCAGCCTTCAAGCCGACCGGTTCGGACGTTGAAACCGCTCAACTGCTGGCGAAGGATCTCGGCGTCGAACTCGAGATCGTGCAGGTCTCGACGCCCAACCGCGTGCAGTACCTGATGGCGAAGAAGGCCGACGTGGTCATCTCCGCGCTTTCGATCACGGACGAACGCAAGAAGGTGATCGACTTCTCGACCGCCTATGCCGAACTGCAATGCGTCGTCGCGGCGCCCAAGGCGATGCAGGTCTCTTCCTATTCCGATCTCGGCGGCAAGGGCGGCATCTCGGTGACGCGCGGCACCGTCAATGACCAGGAGCTCACCCGCGGCACCGCCAATGTGAAGGACGTCACGATCACGCGCTTCGAGGACGATCCGACGTCGACGACGGCGATCACCTCCGGGCAGCTCAAGATCTATGCGACCTCGCTGCCGCTGTTGAACCAGCTGCGCAAGGACAACCCCCAGCTCGACCTCGACACCAAATTCGTCATGAAGGGCTTTCCGCTCGGCGTTGCGCTGCGCAAGAACGAACCCAAGCTCAAGGCCAAGCTGGACGAGTGGGTGACCGCCAATCTCAAGAACGGCAAGCTGGTCGACATCTACCAGCGCTATCACGGCGTGAAGCTCGTGCCGGAAGAGCTCGCGGCGAAGTCTTCCTAACCTCCCCGCGAGGAGCGGACGAAAACGACCACGGCAAGGGCGGCTTCTCCCCGCCCTTGCGAGGTGCGTGCCGCGTTTGCCGCGCGCTTAGCGCGCCCTGCAGAGAATTTGCAATCGAACCCGTGCACTGGAAGAGTGAGCCGGGTTCGCGAATGAATGCCTGCTCCCGGGTGCTCCGCCAATTCCAGCTCTTGGCGCACTGCACACGGACCAGCGCCCGGCGCTCCTGGCGCTGGCACTCCCGTAGAGCGACGGGTCACATATGCGTGAATCGCTCGTTGCCGATTAGACGCTTTCCAGTGCCGCGTTGCAGGCCAAAAGCAGGGAAATTTGTCTGAATCGACGGCTCCGCAGGCATGTTTCAGGTTTCAGCGGCTGATCATGAAACGTGATCGGCCGACGAAGGCCGTTGGCTCCATCCAGCTTCTGAGTTTCAATCCGTTCCAATTCAAACTGGTCCGGTTCGCCATGCGGGTGCGCCGGAGCTTCCGGCGAGGCGCGTGGGCTCTCTCGCCGTCCTGATTGAACCGAACCGGGAGGGTTTACGGTGACGAAGCTGAATGTGAACGGCCGGGCGCTCGACGTCACGGTCGACGGCGACACGCCTCTGCTCTGGGTCATTCGCGAACAGATCGGCCTTACGGGCACGAAATACGGCTGCGGCGTCGCTCAGTGCGGAGCGTGCACGGTTCATATCGACGGCGTCGCCACGCGCTCCTGCGTCTTGCCCGTCAGCGCCGTGACGGAAGACCAGAAGATCGTCACCATCGAGGGGCTTTCGCCGGACGGCACGCATCCGATCCAGCAGGCCTGGATCAAGCATGACGTGCCGCAATGCGGCTTCTGCCAGAGCGGCATGATCATGACCGCGGCGGCGCTGCTGCAGGCCAATCCGAAGCCGACCGAGGCCGATATCGCCAGCGAGATGACCAATATCTGCCGCTGCGGCACCTATGTCCGCGTCAAGGCCGCGATCCTCGATGTCGCCGCCGGCGGCCAGCTCGGCCGCGGTTGAGGGGGGATCGATCATGACCATCTCGACGCAATCTCGCGACTTCCGTCCCTCGCGCCGCCATATCCTTGCCGGCTCCGCCGCGGCCGCCGGCGTCTTCAGCTTCGGCTTCTCGATCCCGGCTCTGGCGCAGCAGGCCGGTGTTCCCGAGATCAACGCCTGGGTCGTCGTCCATCCCGACGACAAGGTGGTGATCCGTATCGCCCGCTCGGAAATGGGGCAGGGCACCTTGACCGGCCTCGCCCAGCTCGTCGCCGAGGAGCTGAACTGCGACTGGGCGAAGGTCACGACGGAGTACCCGACGCCGGGCCAGAACGTCGCCCGCAACCGGGTCTGGGGCAATTTCTCGACCGGCGGCAGCCGCGGCATCCGCGAGTCGCATGATTATGTCCGCAAGGGCGGCGCGGCGGCGCGCATGATGCTGATCCAGGCGGCGGCGAACGAATGGAAGGTGCCGGCCGCCGAATGCAGCGCCGAGAAGAGCGTGATCACGCACAAGACCTCGGGGCGCTCCGTCCGCTATGGCGAGGTCGCGGCGGCGGCCGCGAAGCTGGACGCGCCGAAGGACGTCCCGCTCAAGGACCCGAAGGACTGGACGATCGCCGGCAAGGCGCTGCCGCGGCTCGACACGGCCGACAAGACCAACGGCAAGAAGATCTACGGCATGGATTTCAAGCTGCCGGGGATGCTCAATGCCGCGATCAAGGACTGCCCCGTCTTCGGCGGCAAGGTGAAGAGCTTCGATGCCGCCAAGGTCAAGGGCATGCCGGGCGTCAAGCATGTCCTGTCGGTCGGCGACAGCGCCGTTACGGTGGTGGCCGAGACCTGGTGGCAGGCCAAGACCGCTCTCGACGCCCTGCCGATCGAATGGGACGAGGGGCCGCATGCGCAGGTTTCCAGCGAAAGCATCGCGGCCTGGCTGAAGGAAGGGCTCGATGCGCCCGAGGCCGTGGTCGGCAACCAGAACGGCGACGCCAAGGCGGCATTGGCCGGCGCGGCGCGTGTCTATGAGGCGACCTACAGCTACCCGTTCCAGAACCACGCCTGCATGGAGGTGATGAACGCGACGGCGCTCTACACCCCGGAGAAATGCGAGGTCTGGACGCCGACGCAGAACGGCGAGGCGGCGCTAGCCGCCACGGCGGAGGCCTCGGGCCTGCCGCTGGCAAAATGCGAGGCCTACAAGATCGACCTCGGCGGCGGCTTCGGCCGGCGCGGTGCGGTGCATGACTGGGTCCGGCAGGTCGTCGCGATCGCCAAGCAGATCCCCGGCACGCCGGTGAAGCTGATCTGGTCGCGCGAGGAGGACATGCTGCACGGGCGCTTCCACCCGATTACCCAATGCAAGATGAAGGCGGCGCTCGACAAGGACGGCAATGTCACCGGGCTGCACATGCGCATCTCCGGCCAGTCGATCGTCGCGGGCATCTTCCCGCAGACCATCCAGAACGGGCGTGACCCGGCCGTCTTCCAGGGCCTGAACGCTCCCGGCCCCGAAGCCTCGATCGGCTATTCGTTCCCGAACCTGCTGATCGACCATGCCATGCGCAACCCGCATGTGCCGCCGGGCTTCTGGCGCGGGGTCAATCTCAACCAGAACACGGTCTATCTGGAGAGCTTCATCGACGAGATCGCGCATGAGACGGGCAAGGATCCGCTCGAATTCCGCCGCTCGCTGATGAAGAGCCACCCCAAGCACCTCGCCGTGCTCAATGCGGCGGCGGAGCGGGCCGGCTGGGGCAAGCCCCTTCCGGACGGCGTCTTCCGCGGCATCTGCCAGACCATGGGCTTCGGTTCCTACGTCGCGGCGGTGGCCGAGGTCTCCGTCAGCGCCGATGGTAAGCTCACCATTCACCGCATCGTCGCTGCGACGGATCCCGGCCACGCCGTCAATCCCGCGCAGATCGAGCGACAGGTCGAAGGCTCTTTCGTCTACGGCCTCTCGGCTGCGCTCTATGGCGAGATCACGATCAAGGGCGGTCGCGTCGAGCAGGAGAACTTCGACACCTACGAGGTGATGCGCCTCGAGGCGATGCCGAAGGTCGAGACGGTGATCGTGCCGTCCGGCGGCTTCTGGGGCGGCGTCGGCGAACCGACCATCGCGGTGGCGGCGCCCGCGGTGCTGAACGCGATCTTCGCGGCGACGGGCAAGCGCATCCGCTCGCTGCCGCTGAAGAATAGCGATCTGAAGAAGGCGTGATCTCGGCTCGGTCGTCACCATCCCTCCATTCGCCCTGGAGGGTTGCCGGCGCCGCCGGGCTGGCGCTTCTGATGGCTGCTTCGCCGGCGCTGGCGCTGGAGCCGTATCGCATCGTCGCCGACGCCATTCCGGAGGCGCTCGGCGGGAAGATCGGCGATGCGTCGCGTGGCGCAGCGCTCGTCAGGGATCGCGAGCGCGGCAATTGCCTGATCTGCCACCAGGGCGACGATCCGTCGGAGCCCTTTCAGGGCTCGATCGGGCCGTCGCTCAAGGGCGTGGGAGCAAGGCTCGAAGCGGGTCAGATCCGTCTGCGGTTGGTCGACATGTCGCGTCTGGATCCGCAAACGGTGATGCCGCCCTATTTCCGCATCGAGAACATGCGAGATGTGGCGCCGGCCTATCGCGGCCAGCCTGCGCTCTCGGCACAGGAGATCGAGGATGTCGTTTCCTATCTTGCCTCACTCAAGACGGAATGAAATGCCCAGCCGCCGGGATCTGGTGGCTCTGGCGGCGGCAGGCCTGGCGCTGACCGCCTATCCTGCGTCGGCCGGCGCCGCGGAGAACGAGACGCTCGATGAACTCGTGCGGCGCGTCACGGATGGGGCGGCCCCGGCCGAAACCGGCGTTACGCTCGACATTCCCGCACTGGTCGAGAACGGCAATTCCGTCGATGTCCGCATCGCCGTCGACAGCCCGATGACCGAGGCCGAGCATGTGCGCTGGATCCATCTGATCGCCGACCGGAACCCGTTCCCCGACATGGCGCGCATCCATCTGTCGCCGCGCGCTGGCTTGGCGGAGGTCGCGACGACCTTGCGCCTCGCCCAGTCGCAAACGGTGGCCGCCGTCGTCGCCCATAGCGACGGGCGCTACGCGATCGCCAAGGCGCCGGTGGTGGTGACGCTGAGTGCCTGTATCGACGGAGGCTGAGCGATGTTCAACGCCCGCATTACCGTGCCGCCACAGGCCAAGGCCGGCGATATCGTCGAGATCAAGGTGCTGATGCGCCATCCGATGGATCGGGGCGGCCAGTCCGACGGCAAGGGCGGCATCGTGCCGCGCAAGATCCTGAACCGCATGACCGCGACCTATGCCGGGGCGGAAATCATTCGCTTCGACATGCATACCGGGGTCGCCGCCAATCCTTTCATCTCGTTCAGGACACGCGCGGTCGAGACCGGCGACATCGTTTTCGAATGGCGCGAGGATGGCGGCGCGACCTATACGCGCTCGGCGCGCCTGACGGTGGCCTGAGCGAACGCCTTGCGTGTTCCCGCCCTCCTTCTCGCCTTGCTGAGCGTTCTGGCCCCCGCAAGCGCTGACGAGATCGCGTCCGGCAGCACCTTCCTGTCACCGGAACTGCGGCGCCGGCAGGGTGATCCGAACCGCAATCCGGCCTGGTTCTGGGTCGACCAGGGCAAAGAGCTTTTCGCCGAGAAGCCTGCGACCGGGCAGGCCTGCCTCGGCTGCCATGCCGATCCGGCGGCGAGCCTGCGCGGCGCTGCGACGCACTATCCGCAGGTCGACCGGCCGAGCGGCAAGCTGCTTAATCTCGAGAGCCGGATCGAGCAGTGCCGGGTTGAACGTCAGCGGCAGCCCGCTTTCGGTTACGAGAGTGCAGAACTCCTGTCGCTCACGGCCTATGTCGCTTCGCTCTCGCGCGGCCTGCCGATGAGCGTGCGGACCGATGGGCCCGCGCGCCCCTTCTACGAGGCCGGCCAAGCCTTCTTCGAGCGCCGGCAGGGGCAGCTCAATCTCTCCTGCAAGCAGTGCCATGACGGGCTGGTCGGGCAGAAGCTGCGCGGCGACACGATCAGTCACGGCGCCGGCACGGGTTACCCCGCCTACCGCCTGGAATGGAATACGGTCGGCTCGCTGCACCGCCGGCTGCGGGCCTGCTCGCTGGGTGTCCGGGCGACGCAATTCGACTACGGCTCGCCCGAATATCTCGCGCTCGAACTCTATCTCGCGGGCAGGGCCGAGGGACTGCCGGTCGAGACGCCCGCCATGAGGCGCTAAGCCCGGCTAGAGCTTCTTGCCGTCCGCGCCGAACTGCTTGAGATAGGCGGCCAGATCGGCGATTTCCTTGTCGTTCTTGATGCCGGCGAAGACCATCTTCGTGCCCGGCATCTTCGCCTTCGGGTCCTTGATGTAATCGGCGAAGCTGGCATTGTCCCAGGTGATGCCGGCATTCTTGTTGGCCGGCGAATAGCTATAGCCCTCGACAGTGCCGGACTGGCGCCCGAAAAGCCCGTTCAGGGCCGGCCCGATCACGTTCTTCGCGGTTTCGCCGACCTGATGGCAGGCCCGGCATTTCGCGAAGGACTTCTCGCCCGCGGCGGCATCCTGGGCGCTGGCCGATGTCGCGCCGAGCCATGTCGCAGCAAGCAGGGCGGCGGTTGCCGCGATCGTCTTCATCATCCGTCTCGTCTCCAATGCCAATAATGAGAAAATCTCGGCCGGGCATCCCTGCGCTGCGTGCCGCGATGGCGGGGCTTTCAAGTGAAGATGTCGGCGCTGATCGCCTCGTACCAGGCGAGGTTCTCGGCCTGTGTCTGGCGGCGGACCTCGTCGCTTTCGCCCGGCTGCGAGATGAAGGTCTCGGTTGCGGCGATGCGCCCGTCCCTGGGCTCGTAGCGACCGCCCACTTTGATCGCGTCGTCGGGTGCGACGAGGCTCCAGCAGGTGTTGAAATAGCGCGCAGGAAAAGCGGGCTCGCCCGCCAGTTCGGAGCACGCGACCATCGCCGCGACCTTGGCCTGGTTATTCGCCGAGAAGGCGGATTTAGGCATGTCGCCGGCGATGCAGGCATCGCCGAGCACGAAGACGGCCGGATCGACCGTCGATTTCATCGTGGCCGGGTCGATGGCGCAGTAGCCGCCGGCAGGTGCCAGCCCTGCCTCGCGCGCAACCGCTCCCGCCATCTGTGCCGGGATGACGTTGACGAAGGCGCAGTTCTCGTAGGTCTCGAAACCTGTGACGACAGTGCCCTTCGCCGGGTCGACCGATTTGATGCCGTCATGCACCCGCGGACCGAGCCATTCGATCATCGTGCCATAGCGCTTCTCCCAATCCGGCATGAAGACGCCCTGCTTGGAGAAGCTGTCCTTTGGATCGAGGATCACGACCCGCGCCTTCGTGCGGCCCGTCGACTTGAGGACATGGGCGAACATCGACGCGCGCTCGTAGGGGCCCGGCGGGCAGCGATAGGGATTTGGCGGGGCGATCATCACGATCGTTCCGCCATCAGGCACGGCATCGAGCTTCTCGCGGATCAGCAGCGTCTGCCGGCCCGGCTTCCAGCCATGCGGCATGATTTCCTCGGCATCCTGCGACCACCCGGGAACGGAATCGTATTTCAGGTCGATGCCGGGCGAGAGGACGAGGCGGTCGTACGGAAGGCGCGTGCCGTCGGCGAGCACCACGTTCTTTCGGTCGCGCTCGATCCGCGCGGCGCGCTGGCGCGCCAGCGTGATGCCGTAGGCGGCTGTCAGCGCATCGTAGCGATGCAGGAGCTGCTCATAGCTCTTGAAGCCGCCGATATAGAGGTTGGAGTGAAAGCAGCTTTGATACACCTCGTGTTCCTCGACGAGGGTTACGGCGATCCTGCCGCCGCCGTCGCGGGCGATGTATTTGGCGGCGGTCGCACCGCCCGGCCCGCCGCCGACCACGACCACGCGGGCTTTTGCTTGGCCGAGGACCGCAGGCATGCCCAATGTCGCGGCGGCTAGAACGGCCCCCGAGGCAGCAACCAGATCACGACGTGTCGGTGTCATCCGCGGCCTCCGCACAGTCATGGCTTCGGCGAAACTGCGCCGAAATAGGCGGCGAGCGCCGTCATGTCGTCAGGGCTGAGTTTCGCAGTGATGGCCTGCATAACCTGGCCGCCGCGCTCCTTGCGGCCATAGGAGGCCAGAACGGCAGCGAACTGGTCTTCCGGCCAGCCGATAATGGGGGGAATGCCGCCGACGCTCTGTCCCGAAAGCTGATGGCAGGCTGTGCATTCAGCAGAGAGATGGCGCCCGAGCACCTCGTTCCCGGCCGCCTTAGCCGGCATCCAGCCGAGCATCAGCGTTACGCATGCCAGGGCAGGGACGCGCAAGCCATGGCATGCGCCCGGCCGGCCATACGTGCCTGCGGCATGCGCACCGTTGCAGTCGGGGGCGGTCTGCTTCGACATCGGTCGCAGAGTTTCAGAAGCGCCACGCGGGAGCTAGACGGTCATTGGACAAATTCCGATCAAGGCTGCCTCACGATCGCGTCAACGCGAAGTTTCGGCTTTCCGGATGGTCCCCAATGTCGGCTTGTGACGCAATTGGAACGGTTTCAATGCGGCATCCCTGCTGAAAATCCCGTTATGGGCTCGCAGCCGGCACCTGCTCGCCCTCGCTCGGGACTTTTCGGCCTCTCAGCGTCGTGAAGATCTGCCAGCCGATGAACAGCATCAGCAGCGACAGCAGCACCGCACTGATCGGGTGCTCGAAGAAAGTCAGGAAGCTGCCGCGGCTCAGCAGCATCGAGCGCCTGAAATACTCTTCGAGCATCGGTCCCAGGATGAAGCCGAGCATCAGCGGTGCCGGGTCGAAGGCGAGCCGCATCATGACGTAGCCGATCAGGCCGAAAGCCGCCGTCGTGTAGATATCGTGCAGGCTGTTGTTGATGCTGAAGGTGCCGACGCAGCAGAAGAACAGGATCGACGGGAACAGCACGTTGTAGGGGATCTTGAAGACCGAGAGCCAGAACCGGACCAGCGGCACGTTGAGCAGGAGCAGGAAGCAGTTGCCGACCCACATGCTCGCGACCAGCCCCCAGAACAGGTCCGGGTGCTTGGCGATCATGTTCGGGCCGGGCTGGATGCCCTTGATGATGAAGGCCGCCATCATCAGCGCCATGACGGCGTTCTCGGGGATGCCGATGCTCATCAGCGGAATGAAGCTGGTCCGCGCCGCCGCTTCGTCGGCTGCGGCCTGGCCGGCGACGCCCTCGATCGCGCCCTGGCCGATTTCGTCCCTGTATTTGCTAATCTTCTTGTCGAGGCCATAGGCGGCGAATTGCGCGATCACGGGCCCACCGCCCGGCAGGATGCCGAGGATGGAACCGACGACGCTACCCCGCAGCGCGCTCGGGATGATGCGCTTGAACTCCGGCCAGGTCGGCATCAGCTTGATCTTGCCGTTGAACGGCGTGCGTTCCTCTTTCGCGTCGAGATTCTTGGTGATCTCGGCGATACCGAAGCAGCCGAGCGCCAGGCTCACCAGGCTGACCCCGTCGATCAGCGACGGCAGGCCCATGGTGAAGCGCTCCATGCCGGTTTCGAGGTCGGTACCGACCTGCCCGAGCAGCACGCCGAGCAGGCACATCGCCAGGCCGTTGAGCAGGCTGCCGGTGGTGACGAAGCTGACGCAGACGAAGCCGAAGAGCATCAGGGCGCAGTAATCGGTCGGGCCGAATTTCAGGGCGATGCTGCCCAGCAGCGGTGCCAGCGAGGCCAGGACCACGATCGCAACCGTGCCGCCGATGAAGCTGGAGACGCCGGCGGTGAAGAGCGCGAGGCCGGTCTTTCCCTTCAGCGTCATCTGGTAGCCGTCGATGCAGGCGACGATGCTCGAGGCATGCGGGATCTTCATGGTGATCGCGCTGACGCTGTCGCCGTATTGCGCGCCGTAGTAGATGCCGGCGAGCATGATCAATGCGCCGCCGGTTGGGATCGAATAGGTCAGCGGCAGGAGAAGGCTGATCGTCGCCAGCGGACCCAGGCCCGGCAGCAGGCCGACCAGCGTGCCGACGACGCAGCCGATGGCGCAGTAGAGCAGGTTTTCGGGCGTGAGGGCGTGGCTGAAGCCAAAGGCGAGGTTCTGGAGGACTTCCATCAGATCAGCCTCAGGTTCAGGCCGAGAAAGCGCTGAAAGACGTAGGCCACCACGATGAGCCCGAGTGCGATCTTGATGTTGCGGACCCAGGAATAGCTCGTCCCGGCAAAGCCCGCGATGAAGACCAGGACGATGATCCCGGCAATCGCGTTCAGGTATTCCGAAGCGAGCACGAAGCCGACGAGGCTCGCCATGATCAGGACGATGTTCTTCGGGTTGAATTGCAGGGGCACCGGCGCGGTGAGACGCGCCTGCCAGATGATCGCTCCGGCGATGATCAGCAGCGGCACGCAGATCAGGAGCGGAAACAGGCCCGGGCCTGCATGAGCCAAGTCGCCGATCGGATAACGCATTGCGTTGGAGGCGAAGAACAGCGCCACAGCAGCGAGGAAGGCGCCTCGCGCGACATTCTGATTGAGCATCGTTTCCCCGCCCAAGAATTTTATTTCGTGTGATTGTTAAATCAAAGGCATCATTCCGGGAATATGAATAATCGGGGAGATCAAGAATACGCCGATGTGCCCGCTGACGAGAAACGCACTGCGCAGGGCGTCGTCAGGACGATGACCTATCAGCCGAAGGCAAGCAGCGCCGCGTGATCTTCACGGCAGGCGGCCCTTCCTGCTTAGCCGGCGCTCGGCAGCAGGAAGGCCGGCCCCTTCACCGAGACGAAAACCACGTCGCCGATCTGCGGCTGCTCGACGCTCGGAACCTGCGCGGTGAAGCGGGTTTCCGCACCGCCCTGCGTCGCCAGCAAGGTCACGACGCATTGCGCGCCGCGAAAGTCGATATCCTCGATGCCGGCTTCCAGCCCCGGCCCGACCGGCGAGAGGCGGAATTGCTCGGGCCGGAGCATGATCGTGCCGCTGCCGCTTCGGCCGCCCGTTTCGGCCGCGAGCCGGCCCAGCACGCAGGAGACGCCCACCGTCTCGATCCTGGCGTCGAACAGCACGGCATTGCCGAGGAACAGCGCCGTCTCGATATCGGCCGGCCGCCAGTAGAGCTCGTAGGGGCTGCCGGTCTGCACCAGCTTTCCCTCGCGCATCACCGCGAGCTGGTCGGCAAAGGACAGGGCCTCGCCCTGGTCGTGCGTGACCAGGATGGTCGTGATCCCGGCCCGGGTCAGGACACGCGCCACAGCCTGCCGGACGCTCTCGCGCAGGCCCGTGTCGAGCGCGGAGAACGGCTCGTCGAGCAGCATCAGGGCGGGCTTGCGGGCCAGCGCACGCGCCAGCGCGACGCGCTGCTGCTGTCCGCCCGAGAGCTCGTGCGGCTTGCGCGTCAGCATGGCCGGATCGAGCTCGACCAGCTCCATCAGTTCGCGCAAGCGCTGTGCGCGGTCCGGTTCGCTCCCGTCGAGGCCGAAGCCGAGATTGCCGGCGACGTCGAGATGCGGAAACAGCGCCCCGTCCTGGGTGACCGAGCCGATCCGGCGCAGATGGGCGGGGGCGATCGCCGGCCCATCGGCCAGAACCTGTCCGTCCAGCACGACGGTCCCGGCATCGGGCGCCTCGAAGCCGGCGATGACGCGCAGCAAGGTGGTCTTGCCGGAGCCCGACGGGCCGACGATCGCGACGCGGCTGCCGGGCTCGACCGTCAGCGAGACGCGATCCAGCGCCGTGGTGGCGCCGTAGCGCTTCGAGACATCGGAGATGACGAGCTGGGTCATGCGTTGAGGGATCGGCGTGCCTGGGCGTGCAGCAGCGCGGTCATCGGCAGCGAGAGAAGGATCATCAGCACGGCATAGGGCGCCGCCTTCGCATAGTCGAGTTCGCTGGTCAGCGCCCAGAATTCCGTGGCCAATGTCTGCGTGCCGTTGGGCGCGAGCAGGAGCGTCGCGGTCAGCTCCGTCGCCACGCCCATCGCGACCAGGGCCATAGCCGCCGCGACGCCGGGCGCTGCGAGCGGCAGCGTCACGGCCAGCAAGGTCCGGGCCGGGTTGCGGCCGAGCGAGGCGGACGCGCGCTCCAGCTCGACCGGAACCTGCGCGATGCCGGCGCGCAGGCCCACCAGCGCGCGCGGCAGGAACATCAGGACATAGGCCAGGATCACCGTCGCCACCGTCTGGTAGAGCGGCAGGGCGATGCGTACCGTCACCGTGACGAGCGCCAGCGCCACTACGACGCCGGGCAGGGCACCGGGATAGCTGTGGCAGCTTTCGAGGAAGCGCGTTGCCCGGTTGGGCGCGCGCACCGACAGCCAGGCCATCGGCAGGGCCGCCGCGACAGCCGCGAGAGCGCCGGCCGCGGCATAGCCGAGCGTCGTCGCCAGCGATGCCACCAGCGCGCCCTGCCGCCAGATGGTGTCGCCATCGGCCATGAGCCAGCGCGACAGGGTCAGCGCGGGCACGCCGAGCCCGAGCAGGGCAAGCGCGATCGGCAACGTCACGGCAGGCCAGCGCCATGCGCCGAGCCTCCGGCGCGGGGCCGGGCGTGGTGCGCCCGAGCCGATCCGGGCATAGCGTGCGCCGCCGCGCAACAGCCATTCGAGGCCGATCACGCCGAAGCAGCTCAGCACCAGCACCCCGGCCAGCATGTTCGCGGCCGGGCCGTTATAGCTCGACTGGAACTGGTCGATGATCGCGGTGGTGAAGGTGTCGAAGCGGATCATGGCGTAGAGCCCGTATTCCGCGAGCAGGTGCAGGCCGACCAGCAGGCTGCCGCCGCAGATCGCGAGCCGCAATTGCGGCAGCACGACCCGCAGGAAAATCCGCCTCGGGGATTGCCCCAGCGAAGCCGCCGCATGCTCGAGCTCGGGGTCCAGCCGGCGCATCTGCGCGGCGACCGGCAGGTAAAGGAACGGGAGATAGGCGAGGACAGAGACCAGCGCTGCCGCCGGCAGCCCGTGGAAGCGCGGGAACAGGCTGACCCAGGCATAGGATTGGACGAAGGCCGGCACTGCGAGCGGCGCGACGGCAAGCCAGGACAGGAACTTGGCGCCGGGCATGTCGCTGCGCTCGGTCAGCCAGGCGAGCGCAAGCGCGAACCCGATCGCCGGCGGTAGCGTGCAGAGTTCGAGCAGCAGCGTATTGGCGAGCAATTCGCCGACGCGTGGTCGCCAGATCAGCGCGAGCGCCGTCTGCCAACCGGTCTCGATCGCGATCCAGAGGATGAAGCCGAGCGGCAGCAGGGCGCAGAGAGCCACGCCGCTCGCGAGCAGCAGCATCGCCCGGCCAGCGAGATTGCGCTGCCGCCTGAGGGGCAAGGCCGGCAGGGCCGGCGCATCGAGGGACAGCGATACGGTCATGGGAGACAATGCGTGCGAGGGCCTCTCGCACGCATACCGAGCCGGCGCAACCGGCTCAGAGAAGGCCGGCGGCCGTCATCAGCTCGGTGACCTTCTTGCTGTCGAGCTGCGAGGGCTCGACCTTCGGTGCGTCGAGCTTGGCGATCGGCTCCAGCTTCGGGTTCGAGGCTTCCCCGTTGCCGATGGCGTATTCGAAGGAATCGCCCTCGCGCAGCACGGCCTGGCCGTGCTTGCCGCTCATCCACTTCACGAAGGCCTCGGCCTCCTTCTTGTGCTTGCTGGATTCCAGCACGCCCGCGCCGGAAGTGCTGAGGAACGCGCCGGGATCCTGATGGCGGAAATAGTGCAGCCCGACATTGCCGCTGTTCTCGCCCGTCTTCGCCTGGTCGCCGAAATAGTAATAGTGGTAGATCACCGCGCCCTCGACCTCGCCGGCATTGACCGCCTTCATGGCGACGCTGTTGCCGCGATAGGCGCTGGAATTCGCCTTCATCGCCTTGAGCCAATCGGCGGTCGCGGGTTCGCCCTTGAGGACCAGCAGCGCCCCGACGATCGCCTGGAAATCGGCGCCGGAGGGCGAGGCGGCCCAGCGGCCCTTCCACTTGGCGTCGGCAAGGTCGAGCATCGACTTCGGCAGGTCGGCCTCCTTCAGCTTGCGCTTGTCATAGGCGAAGACGGTGCTGCGCGCGGCGACGCCCATCCACTTGCCGCTCGCCGGGCGGAACTGGGAGGGAACCTGATCGAGCACGTCCTTGGGCAGCGTCGCGAACAGCCCGGCCTTCTCGACCAGCACCATGGCCGGCGAGTTCTCGGTGACGAAGACGTCGGCGGGGGAGGACGCGCCTTCCTGGACGATCTGGTTGGCGAGTTCGGTATCCGAACCCTTGCGGATCGTCACCTTGATGCCGGTCTCCTTGGTGAAGCCGTCGGCCCAGGCCTGCGTCAGGCTGGCATGCTGGGCGTTGTAGACGGTGATCCCGTCCTGGGCCCGAACCGCGCCCGCCATGGCGAGCGTGACGGCGAGCACGCCGATCCGCAATGCAAGGGACGAGTATGACGTCATGGCGACCTTCTCCTGCCAGCGCAGTTCACAAGATGAGGCCGCGGTTAGATGCCCACGCGTCAAAGCTGTCAATTATTATCGCGTAGTTTATAATCATTTGAAACAATGCTGGCGCCGGCAAGAATTGGCTGTCTAGCCTCCGCCGATCAGTCTTCGCGGCGCATGGGATCGCGTCGCAGAGCCAGGGCGACACCGCCGATGGTCAGCACGATCGCGAGCAATTCCCGGACCCCGAGCGTCTCTCCCAGCAAGGGCACCGCCGTCAGCGTGCCCACGACCGGCACGATCAGCATGCTGGTCGCCGCGACGGCGGTCGGCAGTCGCTTCAGCGCGCCGAACCAGGTCAGGTAGCACAGCGCCATCGGGCCGACGGCCATATAGGCCAAGCCCAAGGCCCCTCGCGGCGACAAGGCCGTGATATGCGGGTGTTCCAGCGCAAGGCCCAGTATCACCATGGGCAGGCAGCCGAGGGCGACCTGCCAGGCGGCGACGGCGGGGCCAGGCATGGCGAGGGGCTTCCGCGCCTTGACCGTGCCGAGCGCGAACAGCACGGCCGCCGCGAAGGCGAACAGCACGCCGGGCAGCTTGGCCATCGTGAAGGCGGGGCCGCCCATCAAAACGACCATGCCCGTGATGCTCAGGCCCAGCGCGACAAGGCTGCGCCGGGTCGGGCGCGCACCGAGCAGGGGCCAGGCAAGCATCATCGCCCAGATCGGCATCGAATAGGCGATCAAGGCCCCCTCCGAAACCTTGAGCCAGTTCAGCGCGAGCGCGGTGAAGCCCATCCAGGCGAAGACGTTGATCGCCGCCGCAATCACGAGAGGCCCGCGGGCTTCCCGTGGCACGGCGAGACTGTCGCCGCGCGCCTTGGCCAGCAAGGCGAGGCAGAGCGCGCCGAGCAGACCCGCCGTCCCCCGCGCGAAGAGCGGCGGCCAATCTTGCAGGACGAATTTCAGGACCGTCCAGTTGAGGCCCCAGCCGAAGGCCGTCACCAGCAGCAGGGCCTTGCCGACCGTCTGACTGGCCGGCGCGGAGGCGGCGCGTGTCGCGGTCATGGCTCGGCGCCTTACGAGCGGTGACCGGCTTTCAGCGCCTGGTCGAGATCGGCATAGAGATCGCCGATGTCCTCGATGCCGGTCGAGAGGCGCAGCAGGTCGGTCGGGCAGGGCGAGCCGGCGCCCTCGATCGAGGCGCGGTGCTCGATCAGGCTCTCGACGCCGCCGAGCGAGGTCGCGCGCTTGTACAGTTCGACATGGGCCGCCGTGGCGACCGCCGCCGCCTCGCCGCCGGTGACCTGGACCGAGAGCATGAAGCCGAAGCCGTTCTCCATCTGCCGGGCCGCGATGTCGTGGCCGGGATGCTGCGGCAGGCCGGGATAGAGCACGCGCGCCACCAGCGGATGGGCCGAGAGCCGCTGCGCCAGCGCCATCGCGGACGCGGCCTGCCGCTCCTGCCGGACATGGAGCGTGCGCATGCCGCGCATCAGCAGGTAGGCCTCGAACGGGCCGAGGATGCCGCCCTGGCCCTTCCGCACCGTCTTGACCCGGTTCCAGAATTCGTCGTCCTCCCGGGCGCAGAGCGCACCGGCGACCACGTCGGAATGGCCGTTCAGCACCTTCGTTGCCGCATGCATCACAATATCGGCGCCAAGCGTCAGCGGGCGGGTATGGACCGGCGAAGCGCAGGTCGAGTCGACCGCGAGCTTCGCACCGGCCTTGTGCGCGATCTCGGCCGCCCCGGCGATATCGGTGATGGTCCAGAGCGGGTTCGACGGCGTCTCGATCCAGACGAGCTTGGTTTCGCCGGGCTTCACCGCCGCCTTCAGCGCGGCGAGATCGTCGGTCTCGACGAAATCGACCTTGATGCCCCAGCGCGTCGCCTCGTTGAGCAGCCAGGCGCGCAGCGCCCAGTACATCACCTTGGAGGCGACGACATGGTCGCCGGGCGAGAGCGCCTGGAACACGGCGGTCGCCGCCGCCATGCCCGAGCCGAACAGCAGCGCACCGGCCTTGGCCTCCTCGAGCATGGCGAGCACGGCTTGTGCTTCATGCACCGTCTCGTTATCCGGCCGGCCATAGATGAAGCCGGTCGAGTAGCCGTTATCCTCGTCGCGGATATAGGTCGTCGAGATATGGATCGGCGGCACGACGCCCTTGGTGGTGGGGTCGATCTTGCCCATGGCCTGCGCGGCAAGGCTTCTCTTGGTCCACTTCGTCGCAGTCATGACCCGTTTCCCGTTTCGTCGCCGCCGACAGGGTCGGCATCTCCAGCAGATCATGCCGCCGAGCGCTTGGCGATAGTCGCCTATTTTTGCTATCGAGTGACGAATTTCGCCGATCATGAAGGTTTCGATGGCTAAAACAGTCGACCTCGACAAGTTCGATTACGCTTTGCTGAGAGAGATGCAGGCCGACAATCAGACGCCGGCGCGCGTGCTGGCGGAGCGCGTGGGCCTGTCCCAGAGCGCGGTCCTGCGGCGATTGAGGCGCCTGCGGGCCGAAAAGGTCATCACGGCCGATGTCTCGGTCGTCAGTCCGGAGATCATGGGCGTGCCGGTGACGGTGCATGTCACCGTCTCGATCATCCAGGGCTCGCGCACCTATGGCGATTTCGCCCGGAAGCTCCAGGCGCGGCCCGAGGTCAAGCACGCGTCCTATGTCACGGGCGATGCCGATTTCGTGCTGCATCTGCAGGTCGAGAGCATGGCCGCCTATGCCGCCTTCACCCGCGAGGTCTTTCACGACGATCCGAACGTCGCGGAATACCACAGCTATATCGCCATGCGCGAAGTCGTCGGCCGCGGCGCGCTCTAGCGCTCTAGCGCTCTGCGCTGGGCGATGTGGACGCGCACCTCGGCTATGGCTATCGGCTGGAAGTCATGATGGCGCGGCGGGAAGCTCTGCCATCGCCCGTTCTTTCCTCACTGAGGATATCCCCCCGATGAAGCGTGAAGAGGCTCCTAAGAGCACCAGCGATCTGCCTTCGAAGGCGTGGCTCAGGGAAACCCTCATTCCGGCCTGGATCGACCGCGCTGTCCGGCCCGGCCGTGCCGGCTTCGTCGAGATGTTAGATCCGGCCGATCCCCTGCGCGATCCCGGATCGCTCCGGACGACGCTCGTCACGGCCCGGCTGACCTATGTCTTTAGCCATGCCCATCTGCTCGATCCGGAAAGCGGGGCGCTCGCTGCCGCCCACCACGGCTTCGCCTTCCTGCGCGATGCCTGCCGCGAGGGGGGGCGAGGGCGCTTCCTGCATTCCGTCCGCGAGGACGGCACGCCGGTGGATGCTCGCACCGACCTCTATGACCTCGCCTTCGTCCTCTTCGCCATGGCCTGGTACTATCGCGCGACGCAGGATGAGGCGGCGCTCGCCATCGCCGACGAGGTGATCGGCTTCATCGAAAGCGAGATGGCGCATCCGCTGGGCGGCTTCGCCGAGGATACGCTGGACACGCTGCCCCGGCGTCAGAATCCGCATATGCATTTGCTCGAGGCCTTCCACGCGCTGGCGGAGGCGACAGGAGATAAGCGCTGGCTCGACCATGCCGGCGCGATCGTCCGGCTGGCGCGCGAGCACATGGTCGATACGGAGACCGGCACGCTCGGCGAGTATTTCACCGACGACTGGAAGCCGGCTGCTGGTGCGGCCGGGAGGGTCTGCGAGCCTGGCCATCATTTCGAATGGACCTGGCTGCTGCTGCATTACTGGCGCCTGACAGGCGATACCCAGGCGCGCGATCTGGCGGAGACGCTCTACGGCTTCGCCATCCGGCACGGCGTCGATGATGGCTCAACCGACCCGCTCGCCGCCTTCGACGTTTTCGACCGCACCGGCACCGTCACGGCCTCGACCAAGCTGCTCTGGCCGCAGACCGAGGCGATCAAGGCCTTCCTCGCCCGGATCGAGTTTCTGGACGATGCCGATGCGGCCGAGCGCCTCGACAGGCATCTCGCCAGCCTGTTCCGCTGGTTCGTCGCGCCCGAAACGGGCCTCTGGTTCAACCAGCTCGCGAAAGATGGAACGCCCACCCAAACCGTGATCCCGGTGCGGGTGCTGTACCATCTCCTGCTTGCGCTGGCGGAATGGGAGCGCGTCCGCGGCTAGCCGGCTCGCCGCCCGACATGGACGCAGGCCGCCTCGGTTCCCGTGTCGCCAGCGGCGAGCGGGAAGCGCTCCTCGGCGCATACAGCGATCCGCTCCGGGCAGCGCGTCACGAACGGACAGCCGACCGGTGGCGAGAGCGGGCTGGGCAGATCGCCGCTCAGGATGATCTTCTCGCGACGGCGCTGGGCGCGCGGGTCCGGCAGCGGGATCGCGGAGAGCAGCGCCTTCGTATAGGGATGCTGCGGCCGTTCGAAGATCGCATCGACCGGGCCTTGCTCGGCGACGGTGCCGAGATAGAGCACCATCGCTTCGTCGGCGATATGCCGGACGACCGAGAGGTCATGCGAGATGAAGAGATAGGACAGGCCGAGATCGCGCTGCAATTCGAGCAGCAGGTTCAGCACCTGCGAGCGGATCGAGACGTCGAGCGCCGAAACCGGCTCGTCGAGCACGAGCAGGCGTGGTGACAAGGCGAGCGCCCGCGCGATGACGACACGCTGGCGCTGCCCGCCCGAAAGCGCGCTCGGCAGGCGTTCCGCCAGCGCCGCTGGCAGGCCGACGCGATCCAAGAGTTCGGCGACGCGGGCCTTGCGCTCAGTGCGGCTGCGCCCTGCGATGGCGAGCGGCTCGCTGATGCTGTCCGCGATCGTCATCTTGGGATCGAGCGCCGAGGACGGGTCCTGGAAGACGATCTGGATATCCTGCGCCAGCGCCGCGCGCTCGCGTCCCTTGAGCGCGGTGATATCTCGCCCGTCGAAGCGGATCGTGCCGGCCGTCGCCCGCTCCAGCCCAACCACGGCATAGGCGGTGGTCGACTTGCCGCAACCGGATTCGCCGACGAGTGCCAGCGTCTTTCCGGGTTGAAGGTCGAGCGAGATGCCGTCGACCGCCTTGACCACGCCGCCCGGCGCGCCGATGCCGCCGCGCAGCGGGAAATGCACCTTCAGATCGCGGATTTCCAGCAGGGGCGCGCTCATGCCATCGCCTCCAGCCGGTCGACATGCCAGCAGGCGGCTCGGTGTTCGGCTCCGACAACGACGGCAGGCGGAACCTGCTCGCAGGCCTCATCGACGAGCGGGCAGCGCGTGCGGAAGCGGCAGCCTTCGGGCCAGGCCCCTGCCGGCGGCACCATGCCCTCGATCGTGCGCAGCACCGTCTTGCGTGCGCCGTCGAGCTTCGGGATCGTGCCCAGCAGCAGGCGGGTATAGGGGTGGCTCGGCTCAGCGAAGATGGCATCGACCGGGCCGCTCTCGACGATCCGGCCGCCATACATCACGCAGACATCATCGGCGAGATCGGCGACCACCCCCATGTCATGGGTGATCAGCACAACCGCGCTGCCGACCTCGTCGCGCAAACGGCGCATCAGCTCGAGGATCTGCGCCTGGATGGTGACGTCGAGCGCCGTCGTCGGCTCGTCCGCGATCAGCAGCGAGGGCCGGCAGATCAGGGCCGAGGCGATCATGATGCGCTGGCACATGCCGCCGGAGAGCTCGAACGGATACTGTCGGGCGCGCCGCGCGGGATCGGGGATGCCGACGCGCGCCATGATCGCGATGGCTTCCTCGCGCGCTTCGGCATGCGACAGGCCGCGATGCAGCAGCAGCGCCTCCTCGACCTGCTCGCCGACGCGCATCAGCGGGTTCAGCGAAGCCACCGGCTCCTGGAAGATGATCGCCGCGTCGTTGCCACGGACTTGCGACAGCTCCGCTTCGGAAAGCCCCGTCAGTTCGCGCCCGCCGAGCCGGATCGAGCCTCCGGCAACCCGCGCGGCGCCCGGCAGCAGGCCGAGCACTGACAGCGCCGTCAGGCTCTTGCCGCAGCCGGATTCGCCGACGATCGCCAGGATGCGGCCGGTCTCGACGCCGAGCGAGACGCCATCGACGATGCGGTTGCCGTCGATCTCGATCGTGAGGCCCTCGATGGCAAGCATCGGGTTGGCGCGCTCGCTCATGCGGACGCTGCCGCGACCGCGGCCCAGGGGCTGGTCGGATGCGCCATGCCGAGGAAGCCGCCATCCTCCGCCCGCATCACGGCTGAAGGCACGGAGAAGTTCACGGGGTAGAGCGTGTCCTCGACGATCTCGACCGGGAAGGCGCTGGCGATCCGCGCGGCCACATCCGGCTCCGCCCTGGCGTCGACCTTGATGCGTGGGGTCGAGGCGTCGATGCGTGGCCGGTGGAAGACGTCCTCCAGCGAGAGGCCGAAATCGGCGACGCCGGAGATCATCTGCAAGAGCGTCGGGAAGATCGTGCGGCCGCCGGCGGCGCCGATAGCGAGCCAGGGCTTGCCATCGCGGCTCAGCACCAGCGGGCACATGTTCGCGAGCGGCTTGGCGCCGGCCGCGATGCTGTTAGGCTGGCCGGGGCGCGGATCGAACCACATCATGCCGTTATTCATGATGATGCCGGCTTGCGGCAGAGCCACCCGCGCGCCGAAGCGCGAAAGTAGCGTGTTGGTCAGCGAGACCATGTTGCCGTCGCGATCGACGACGCTGACATGCGAGGTGCAGCCCGCTTGCGGCGTCGCGGCATGGCCCATGCTGTTGAGCCTCACCGCATAGGCCTCGCGGATCGCCGTCGCATAGGTCAGAGCCGCATCGGCCTCGGAACTGCCCCGACCAAGGCCGCGCGCTTCCACGCGTCGCGCCGCGTCGAAGAAGGTCGGGCCGCCGCTGAGAGCGGGAATGGCGGCGATGTCGAGATCGCGATAGCGCCCCGTCAGGGCCGGCGACCACACCGCCTGATAGCCCGCGAGATCGTCGGCGCGGATCGCCGAGCCGCCCGCTTCGAGATCACCAGCGATCAGGCGTGCCGCTTCGCCCTCGTAGAAATCGCAGGCTCCCGCCTTTGCCAGCCGTTTCAACAGCTCAGCCTTGGCCGTCATCGGCTTGAAACGGCGTGTATCGGCCCCGGCCTTGGGCGGCTGCCCGTTGTCGAGCAACAATGCGGAGATCGCCGGATCGCGCGAAAGTCCCGCGACCTCGACCGCGATGCAGAGCGCCGCGTACCAGTCGATCTCCAGCCCGCGCTCGGCATGCTCGATCGCCGGTTGCAGCGCCTCGCTCCACGAGATCGTGCCGTAGCGCTCCAGCGCGGCGGCGAAGCCGGCGATGGCGCCGGGCACGCAGATCGCACTGTAGCCGGCGACATTCCTGTCTCCGACCACGGCAGGCCAGGCAAACCAATTGCCCGAGCCCGCATCGGTCAATGGATAATCCGCGGGATCAAGCCCGCGCGGCGCGCGCACGTTGAAGTCGAGCGTGTCGAGCGCGCCGGTCTTGCCATCGGCATGAACAAGGAAGCCGCCGCCGCCCACGCCGGAAAGCCAGGGCTCGACGATGCTCAGCACCAGTGAGGTGACGATCGCCGCATCCATCGCGTTGCCGCCGCGCGCCAGCACGGCGGCGCCGGCCTCCGCGGCATGGCGGTTCTGCGCGGCGACGAGCCCGTGCGGCGAGCGGACGGCTGGGCGGCGGATGCTGAAGGTCTGCATCAGGCTTTGGCCCGGAAGCGCAGCGGCGCGCTCGGCTGCGGCAGGCGCAGGGGCACGCTGAAGCGCTGCGCATTGACGCTCGCGGCGTGATGCGCCGCGAGTTCGCCGACGGTCGCGATCCAGACGCCGGGCGAGGCCGTCACCACGTCGAGCAGCTTCTCCAGCATGCGGACGCGCCCGGCTCGGCCGGAAATCCAGTCATGGACGGTCAGCATCATCATCCGCCCTTCGCGATGCAGCACCTCCCACTCGTCGAGCCAGGCGTCGAGAATGCCGTTCTGGGCCGAGGGCGGGCCGCGGTCCTGCGCGCTGCCGGTGAAGCGGAAATAGACGGCGTCGTCGACGGCCCAGAGCACCGGGACCTGCGTCACCCCGTCGATCGTATAGGGATGGTCGAAGCCCATCAGCGAGGAATCGTAGAGCCCGCGCCGCTTCACCTCCTCCAGCATGAAGGGTGTCATCTCCCAGGCCGGCGAGCGGAAGCCCTTGGGCACGACGCCCGCCTGGCTCTTGAACAGTGCGAGCGATTCATCCATCGCCCGGGCGAACTCCTCCGGCCCGGCCTCGGTCGCGAGCTCGTGGAAATAGCCGTGCAGGCCGATCTCGTAGCCGCGCTCGACGAAGGCCGGCAGCAGTTCCGGATGGTTCTTCGCGACGAGCCCCGGCACGAACAGCGTCGCCTTGATGCCGTAGCGATCGAGCAGGTCGAGCAGGCGCCAGATGCCGACGCGCGGGCCGAACAGGCGCTGCTCGATCTGGCCGAGCGCGACCGGCGCGCTTTCCGGTAGGCTCCATTGATAGGGGCTCTCCGCATCGACATCGATGGTGAAGCAGAAGGCGCTGCTCTTGCCTTCGGGCCACTCATAGGCGGGGCGGCTAGCGTTCGGGGCGGTCATGGGCTTAGCCTCCTCACAGCGCCTGCTTCTTGTCTTGATGGACGGCAAGCGAGCCGATCGAGTTGCCGCCATCGACCGTGAGGGTCGCGCCGGTGACATAGGCCGAGGCGTCGCTGGCGAGATAGAGCAGGGCGTTGCCGACATCCGCGCGCGAGGACGCCCGGCCGAGCGGGATCTGTGCGACGGTGTTCTGGACATGCGCATCGGTCAGCGCGCTGACCGTGCTGCCGGCGGCGAAACCGGGCTCCAGCGCGTTTGAGCGGATGCCGTATTCGGCAAGCTCGACGCCGAAACCCTTGGTGAGCCGGTCGAGCGCGGTCTTCGACATCGAGTAGACGCAGGCCGTGCGGCGCATCTTGCGCGAGGCGCCCGACGAGATGTTGATGATCGAGCCCTTCACGCCCTTGCGCACCATCTGGGTCGCGAGCTCGCGGGTCAGGATGAACGGCGCACGCAGATTGATCCCGAGGATGCGGTCGAACTCGGCGGTCGGCGTGTCCAGCAGGAAGGCGCTCGGATAGATGCCGGCATTGTTGACGAGGATATCCGCCGCGCCCCAGCGCTTGCCGATCTCCGTTGCGAGCGCCACGATCGAAGCCTCGTCGGTCAGGTCTGCCGGCATGACGAAGCTGTCGCCGGAGAGGTCCATCGCCTTCGCCTGCGTCTCCAGGTCGCCGGCGCGCGCATCGGTGAGACAGAGCGTGGCGCCGGCCTCGTGCAGCACCTCGGCGATCCAGCGACCGATGACCCCGCAGGCGCCTGTCACGACGGCGCGCTTCCCCTTGATGTCCTCGAACATGGGCTTTTCCTTCAGCGATGGCGGGGGTCGAGGCGGTCGCGCACGGCGTCGCCGGTGAGATTGACGGCGAGCACCAGCACGAACAGGCAGGCGCCCGGCAGCGTCGCGACCCACCAGGCGGTCGCGACATAGTTCCGGCCGGTCGAGAGCATCGCGCCCCAGCTCGCGGTCGGCGGCTGGACGCCGAGGCCGAGGAAGGACAAGCCCGCCTCGAACAGGATCATCAGGCCGAATTCGAGCGTCGCGACGACGCTGACGGCGCCGACGATATTGGGCAGGACATGGCGGAAGAGCACGCGCGGCGCGCCAGCCCCCATCAAGGCCGAAAGGCGGACATAGGGCATGTTCGCGACGGAAAGCGTCTGGCTGTAGGCGATGCGGGCGTAGCGCGGCCAACGGGTCAGCGCGAGCACCATGATGACGTTGACGATGCCGGGGCCGAGCACTGCGACGGTGATGATCGCGAGCAGGATCGCCGGGATCGACAGGAAGACGTCGACGATGCGCATCACCGCGATCTCGACCCAGCCGCGGCGATAGCCGGCGATCATGCCGAGCGTCGTCCCGACCACGCCGGAGAGTATGACCGAGGCGAAGGCGACGATTAGCGAGATGCGGGCGCCATGGATGACGCGGCTGAGCAGGTCGCGGCCGAGCTCGTCGCTGCCGAGCCAATAATGGAAGCTGCGCGAGACCGTGCCGGGCGGTTTCAACCGGCCGAGCAGGTTCTGCTGGTTGGGATCATAGGGCGCGAGCCAGGGCGCGAAGATCGCGACGAGAACGACAAGCGCGATGATGCCGACCGGCCACCAGCGCCACAGGCCGCGGCTCTTGCGGCGCGGCACAGGGTTCGCCGCGGCGACGCTCATCGCGCGCCCTCCAGCACGATGCGCGGATCGACCAGGCTGTAGAGCAGGTCCGACAGCAGGTTGAGCAGCACGGTGACGAAGGCGCCGAGCAGCACCACGCCCTGCACGATCATGAAGTCGCGCGCCAGGATCGCCTGCACCGTCACCTGCCCGAGGCCGGGCCAGGCGAAGACCGTCTCGACGATGACGGCGCCGGCCAGCAGGTTCGAGATTTCGAGCGCCGCGACCGTAATGACCGGGATCGAGGCGTTGCGCGCGAGATGGCGGATCAGCAATCGCCCGCTGCGGACGCCGCGCGAGCGGGCGGTGCGGACATAGTCCTTCGAGAGTTCGTCGAGCAGGGCCGAGCGGGTGATCCGCGCGAAGGTCGCCATGCTCAAAAGGCCGAGCGCAAAGGACGGCATGACGAGATTCGAGAGATCGCCGGTGGAGGAGGGCGGCAGCCAGCCGAGCAGCACCGAGAACACCAGGATCATCAGGATGCCGCTCCAGAAGGTCGGCATGCTCTGGGCGGCGAGGACGAAGCCGGCGGCCGCCTTGGCCGCGGGCGAGTTGCGGAAGATCGCGAGCAGGATGCCGATCGGCACGCCGATACCGCAGGCGACGATGAGCGCGCCGGCCGCCAGCATCAGCGTATAGGGCAGGCGCGAGGCGATGATCGTGGTCACCGGCACGCGCTGCACCACCGACTGGCCGAGATCGAAGCGGGCGAGCTCGCCGAGGAAGTCGAGATATTGCACCGGGAGCGGCCGGTCGAAGCCGAGCTGATGGCGCAGGGCCGCGATATCGGCCTGCGTCGCCGTCTCCGGCACGAGCAGATAGGTCGGGTCCCCCGTCAGGCGCTGGACGAAGAAGATCAGCGTCACCACCCCGAGGATGGTGACGAGCGCCTGGCCCAGCCGGCGAAGCAGGAAACCCGGCACCGCCGCTCAGTCCTTCCAGCTCATCCGGTTCAAGAACATGCTCTCGTTCGGCGTCGGCTGGAAGGTCAGGTTCTTCGCCGCGCCGTAGATCACCACGGCCTGATAGAGCGGCACGACGGGGACATCAGTGGCGACGATCTCGTGCACCTGCTTGTAGGCGGCGAGGCGCTTGCCGTTGTCGAGCGTCGCGCGGGCTTCTTCGAGCAGGGCGTCCATCTTCGGATTGCGATAGGCCGACCAGCCGCTGCTCTTGTGCAGCAGCGGGAAGAGCACGCCGTCGGCATCCTGGCAGGCGCAGGACCAGCGGCCGAAGCTGAGCAGAGAGGTCGTCTCCGGCCCGGCCTGGGCGCGCTTGAGATAGGTCGCCATGTCCGACATTGCGATCTTCACGTTGAAGCCGGCCTCGGTGAGCATCTGCTGGATCGCCTGAACGATGCGCTGGTCGAAGACCGGCGCGGTCGAGAGGTCGATCTCCGCCTTCGCGGCAGGGCCGGCCTCGGCGATCAGCGCCTTGGCCTTGGCGAGATCGTGTTCCGGCGCCTTGATGCCGTCGACCCAGCCGAAGATCGCCGGCGTCAGCAGTTCGGGGACCGGCTTGTCGTAGCCGCCAAGCAGGCCGTCGATCATCGCCTGCTTGTCGATCGCATAGGCCGCCGCGAGGCGGAGCTTGGGATTGTCGAAGGGCGGCTTGGTCGTGTTCAGCCGGACATAGGCGACGCGCTCGGTCAGGCCGATCAGGGCCTGGGCCTTCGGCGCGGATTTGAGCTGGCCGGCCTGGTCGGCATCGAGCGTGACGACGAGGTCGCTGGCGCCGGCCTGCAGATTGGCGAGACGGGTCGCCGCGTCGGGAACCGCGCGGAAGATCACCGTCGGGAACGGCGCCTTGGTCCCCCAATAGGCATCGTTGCGGGAGAGCTGGACGTTCACGCCGCGCTGCCAGGACTCGAACTTGTAGGGGCCGCTGCCGACGGGCTTCAGGTTGAACGCGTCCTTGCCGACGGCCTCGACCACGGCCTTGGGCACGATCGAGAGCTTGACGAGCTGCGCCAGCAGCGCCGGATAGGGGCCGGCGGTGACGAGCTTCACCTTGGTCGGCGAGAGCGCGATCGCATCGGTGATCTTGTCGAACTGGCCGAGCTGGGGGCTGGCGAATTTCGGGTCGGTGATGCGCTTGACGCTGTAGACGACGTCGTCAGCCGTCAGCTTCGAGCCGTCATGGAAGGCGATGTCGCTGCGCAGATCGAACTCGATCTCGGTGTCCGAGACCTGCTTCCAGGCAGTTGCGACCTGCGGGATGATCTCGCCCTTGTCGTCGCGGGTAACGAGATTGTCGAAGATGTTGCGATAGACGTAGTAGCTGTCCGGGTTCCACTGCACCTGCGGATCGAGCGAAGAGGGCTCGTTGACGAGGTCGACGACGAAACGGTCCTTGGCGGCCAGCGCCGGCCCGGCCGCGAGGCCGAGCGCGGTGGCGACGAGGAAGGCGGCTGCGGCTTTCGAAACACGGCTCATCGCGATTTCTCCTCGGACAGGGTGGGGGACGGCTTGCGGTCGTTCGTGCTCTGGCGCGGCCGGCGGCTGCGCACGGAAACGGGTTCGTTCTGCGGAAGCAGGCGTGCGGCGGCGAGGAAGCCGTGCGCGATCGCGTCAGTGAAGCGCTTCTGCTCTGCCTGGAGCGCCAACAGCGCAGCATCGCGATCACCGCGCAGCAGGGCGTCGAGCAATGGACGCGGATCGATCGGAGGCGGCGTGACGCCGGCGAGTTCAAGCGCGCGCGTCAGGCGCTCGGTGTGATCCCAGAGATCGCGCAGCCAGATCGCGATGAAACCGCCGGCTTGTTGAGCCAGGAGGTCGAGCGCCTGCCGACAGAGCTGCTGCGCCATGGTCCGGGCGGAAGGATCGTCCCGCCCGATGACGGCGTCGATCGCGCCGCGCAGGCTGCCGAGCAGGGTGACACTGCGCTCATCGAGCTGCTTCTCGACCAGAGCAGGTTCGATCCGCAGCCGTGCCTCGACGATCGCGCTGGCCAGCGCGCCATCGACCGCCACCACGCGCCAGCCCTGCCGAGCATGGCGTTCGATGAAACCGGCGGTCGCCAGTTCGGTCAGCGCGACGCGGACGGCGGCGCGCCCCAGCCCGAAGCGCTGCGCCAGGTCGCCTTCATG
Source organism: Allobosea sp. ASV33 (assembly GCF_016428755.1). GTDB lineage: Bacteria > Pseudomonadota > Alphaproteobacteria > Rhizobiales > Beijerinckiaceae > Allobosea. The sequence continues at coordinate 22,322 of NZ_JAELTI010000017.1, read as the reverse complement.
GACATAGGTGCCGGGAACGAGCTCGCAGCGGATAAGCGCCTGCCGCAGGCGCCGGCTCGCGAAAGTGATATCCCTCTCCGCCGTTGGCGGCTTGGGAAGGGAGAAGGGCGACTGATCAAGCATGAGCCATGCTGGCTCAGTTTCTGACATCTGACAATAGCTTTGTGAGATGTCAGAAACGCATGATCAGGCGCGATTGAGCCCCTCCATGCATGGCGGGGGCCTATGGCCTCGACCCTGTCTGAACGCCAGCCGACAGCTTGTGCTGCCGGAAGCCTATTGCTCGGCCGCAACGGTGCGCGCGGCGGGTGCGCCTTGCGCCAGGAAGAAGAACGCCAGCGCGGCGCACCAGACGATCAGGCCGAACATCGCGGCCCCTGCCAGCACCAGCCCGAACCCGCCCTGCGCATGCAAGACGGCCAGCATCGGCACGACGAAGCCGCTGACCGTGAAGCCGAGGAAATAGCGTACGCTGAACGCCTTGGCGCGGTGCTGCGCCGGCACGTAGCGGGCGACCATCGCGTCGTTGACGACGACCTGCCCGTAGATCGCAGCCATGGTGAGGACGAGGCCGAGCAGCAGCGGCACGCCGGTCGTCGTTGCTGCCAACGCCAGCCCGATCGGCTGGAACAGGGCGAGCCCGACGAACAGGGCGGGCAGCGTGAACCGATCCACCAGCCGGCCCATCAGCCATTGCGTGGCGGCGCCGAAGACGAAGACGAGCGTCGCCAGCGAGCCGGTCAGCGCCAGCGGCAGGTCGAGACCCAGCCGTTCGTCGATGACCTTCGGTAGCGCGATCGTGGTGATATTGAAGGTCATGCCCCCGGCGATGACCGCGACGGCGAAGACGGCGAGCAGCGCCATCGGCCGGCTGACCGGGATCAACTCGGCCTTGCCGGAACGATGCGCGGACGGGTTGCCGTCGCCGGGCACGAGCGCGACGAAGGCGAGGCCCAGCACGAGGCAGACGAGGCCGGGAATGACGAAGGCGAAGCGCCAGCCGAGGCTTGCGGCGATCAGCGCCGTCACACCGGCGGCCGCCGCCGCACCGAGATTGCCCCAAACGGCGTTGACGCCGAGGTCGCGGCCGAGCTGGCGGGCATGGCTGACCAGCATGGTCGAGCCGACCGGGTGATAGATCGCCGACGCTACGCCGAGCACGAGCAGCCAACCGGCGAAGGCTGCGGGCCGGTCGGCGCTGGCGACGCCGAGGCAGGACAAGCCATAGCCGATGAAGAACACGGCGAGCATGTTGCGCCGGCCGAACCGGTCCGAGAGCCAGCCCATCGGCAGGGAGCACAGGCCGAAGGCGACGAAGGCGCCGGTGGCGAGGCCGATCAGCTCGGCATAGCTGAGGCTGCTCTGCGCCGCGATGGCGAGCACCGCCGTCGGGTAGATCAGCAGCACGAAGTGATCGAGCGCGTGGGCGGCATTGACGAAGAGAAGGGTGCGCTTGGACAGCGTCTCGGGGCTCATGGGCGATCTCGCAGCGATAATGCGTGATCCTAGCTTGACCCGTTAAGCCTGTCGGGCCGTTATTCGACGCAATCGGGCCAAAGGGGGGGGCGATGATGCGCAGCGAAAGCGAGGCCTATCAGACGGTGCCGCGCGCCGTCGCCGTCATGCCGAAACGCTACGAGACCGGTGCGAGCACGGGCTGGCACAGCCATCCGCGCGCGCAGTTGCTCTATGCAACGGCCGGCCTGACGCTGGTGCGGGCGGAGGATGGAACCTGGGTGTTGCCGGCCCGGCATGCCCTCTGGATTCCGCCGCGTCTCTCGCACGAGGTCAGGATGCATGGCGCGGTCTCCATGTGCTCGGCCTATATCGCGCCGGAGGCTGTCGGTGTGCTCCCCACGGGATGCCGTGTGCTGGAGGTCTCGAGCCTCCTGGCTTCCGCGCTCGAAGCCCTGTCGGCCGAACCCATGCTCTACGACGAAGCCGGGCGCGGCGGACATCTCGCCGCGCTGATCCTCGACGAGATCGCGCGGGCGCCCGAGACGGCGCTGACCCTGCCTTTGCCGCGCGATCCGCGTCTGCGGCGGATCTGCGATGCGCTGCTCAAGGATCCTTCCCTGGACGTCGATCTCGACGGCTGGGCCGAGCGAGCCGGCGCGAGCCGGCGCACCCTCACGCGCGGCTTCCGGGCGGAGACCGGCCTGAGCTTCGGCGATTGGCGCACGCGGCTGCGGGTGCTCAGGGCCATGACGATGGCAAGCGACGGCGCTTTGCCGCAGCAGATCGTCAAGGCGGTCGGCTATGCCGACCAACGTGCACTGCGGACGGCCGCCCGGCGTGTCCTCGGCCGGGTCGATCTGTCGTGACGCCGCGCGTCAATCGCGCGAACACCTCCCAGCCATAGAAGCCCATGATCGCGACGAAGAGGAAGAAGCCGCCGCCGAACGGGGCGATCAGCGCCAGCGCGATCATTATGAACGGCAGCGAGGCCTGCACATCGGCGAGCATCATGATCGCTTCCTCGGCGAGGCCGCGGAAATGCGCCGCGATGAAGCCGAGCATGGTGCCGATGAAGGCGCCGCCTGCACGCGATCTGCCGGCGCTATGCCGCGAGGCGAGCGCGGCCGGTGTGCGGGAGATCGCGCTGCGTATCAATCAGGCGCAGGACGGCGATGGGGAGATCTGCCGTCGCGAGGCTGTGACGCTCGGCTATTACGACGCGCATGACGAGCCCGCGATCCGGAAGGCCTTCGCCGATGGCGTCAGCGCCTTCACGACCGATTGGCCGGATATTGCCGTCGCCGTCAGGCGCGAAATCGACGTTTCCGCCTGAATTCAGGCCGCGCCCTCGTCGCGCCGTGCGATCGTCTCGACGAGAGCGACCGCCAGGGCCCGGTCGCGCTGGGAGCGAATCCGCCCGAATGCCGCATCGAGCTTGTCGGATTGAGGGGGGCGCTCGACCTTCGCTTCATAGTCCACGCCGTCTTCGGCCATTCCCGGGCTGGAGGGCGCGAGGCCTTCGAAGAAGGTCGCCGGGCTCGTCCCGAGAAATCGTGCCAGCATAAACAGGGCGCCCGCGCTGAGCCGGTCCTTGCCCTTCTCGTAATTGCCCATCTGCTGGAACGAGACGCCGAGAACTGCCCCAAGGTCGGCCTGGCTCAGGTCGCGCTTCTTGCGGAGAATGCGCAGCCGATCTCCGATATGGCGGTTGATCGCCTCAGCTTCCGTGCGCATTGCGCTTCCCCCCGGCGCTTTGGGGCGGAAGCGCAGCCCGATTTCATGACCGCGATTCCGTCCGTCCGATCTCGAATATTAGCCGAGAATTGTCCGGATTGCATTGTGTTTGAACAAACGGGCCGCCGGATTCTTGCCGGCAGGTGCGCGCAAGCGAGCGAACTCAACGGCCTGTCCGCTGTACTTGTCACGCGGAAGTCACGCAGCCTTGGCGAGAAAGTCCTCGGCATAGTGGCAGGCGACCATCCGGCCATCGATCTCGCGCTTTTCCGGGCGCTCGACGCGGCAGCGATCGGTGACATGAGGGCAACGGGTCGAGAACACGCAGCCCTTGGGCGGGTTGAGCGGGGAGGGCAATTCGCCGCGCAGGATGATGCGCTCGCGCTTGCCGGCATCGACGCGCGGCGTCGAGGCAAGCAACGCCTGCGTATAGGGGTGGAGCGGCCTTGCGTAGATGCGCTCCTTCGGCCCGTGCTCGATCGCATTGCCGAGATACATCACCATCACGTCATGGGCGATGTGGCGGACGACGCTGAGATCATGCGAGATGAAGAGATAAGCGAGCTTCAGCTCGTCCTGGAGATCGGCGAGCAGGTTCAGCACCTGTGCCTGGATCGAGATGTCCAATGCCGAGACCGGCTCGTCCGCGACGACGACCTTGGGCGAGAGGATCAGCGCGCGCGCGATCGCGATGCGCTGGCGTTGGCCGCCCGAGAACATATGCGGGTAGCGGGCATAATGCTCGGGACGCAGGCCGACCTTGGCCATCATCGCGCGCGCCTTCTCGGTACGCTCGGCGGCGGAGAGATCGGTATTGATCTTAAGGGGTTCCTCCAGGATCGTCCCGATCTTCTTGCGCGGATTGAGCGAGCCGTAGGGGTTCTGGAACACGAACTGCACGGTGCGGCGCAGATGCCGGCGCTTGTCGGCCGGCGGGTTGACCGCGTCGAGCCCGTCCAGCGTCAATGCGCCCGAAGTCGGCGCCTCGATCAGCGTCGCCATGCGCGCCAGGGTCGACTTTCCACAGCCGGACTCGCCGACGACGGCCAGCGTCCGCCCGGCCTCGACTGCGAAGGAGACCTTGTTCACCGCCTGCAACTGAGCCGGCGCGCGGAAGAAGCCCTGCTTGACCGGATAGATCTGGGTCAGCTCGCGCGCTTCGATCACGGGATTGCTCATCGCACGGCCTCCTTCGCCTGGCCGGCTTCGTCGCGGGCACGCTCGGCGTCCCGGTTCGCATCGCCAAGCGGATAGTGACAGCGCACGCGCCCGTCGGCCCAGTTCCGCAGTTCAGGCTGGACGTTGCGGGAGTGATCGGTCGCATAGGCGCAGCGTGGCGAGAACAGGCAGCCCTTCGGCCGGTCGTTCAGGCCGGGCACCATGCCAGGAATGGTGGCAAGCCGGCTGGCGTGCTCGCTGCGCTCCGGCAGGGCCGCGAGCAGGGCGGCGGAATAGGGATGCTGCGGGTCCTTGAAGAGCGCGTCGACCTTGCGCTCCTCCATGATCTGCCCGGCATACATCACCATGATGCGCTGCGCGGTCTCGGCGACGACGCCCATGTTGTGGGTGATCAGCACGAGCGCCATGTTGCGCTCGCGCTGCAGGGTCATCAGCAGGTCGAGGATCTGCGCTTGGATGGTGACGTCGAGCGCCGTCGTAGGCTCGTCGGCGATCAGCAGGCGCGGGTTGCAGGCGATGGCCATCGCGATCATCACGCGCTGGTTCATGCCGCCGGACATCTGGTGCGGGAAGGCCTTCAGGCGGCTCTCCGGGGCGGGAATGCCGACCTGCTCGAGCAATTCGATCGAGCGGCGCTTCGCCGCCTTGCCGTCCATGCCCTCGTGCTTCCTGAGCGTCTCGGCGAGCTGGAAGCCGATGGTGAAGCAGGGGTTCAGGCTGGTGCTCGGCTCCTGGAAGATCATCGCCACGTCCTTGCCGGTGAGCTGGCGGCGCTCGCGGGCGGACATGGTCAGGAGATCGCGGCCGTCGAAGCGCAGCTTGTCGGCACGGACGCGGCCGGGATAGCCGACGAGACCCATCAGCGCGAGCATGGTCACGCTCTTGCCGGAGCCGGATTCGCCGACGACGCCGAGAACCTCGCCCTCCTCGAGGGTGAGGTCGATGCGGTCGACGGCGCGCAGCGTTCCCTGGGAGGTCGGGAATTCGACGCTGAGGTTTTCGATTTCGAGAAGGGGCATGGGATCAGCGCTTCAGCTTGGGGTCGAGCGCATCGCGCAGGCCGTCACCGAGAAGGTTGAAGGCGAGCACGGTGATGAGGATGGCGAGGCCCGGGAAGGTGACGACCCACCAGGCACGCAGCACGAATTCGCGCGCGTCGGCGAGCATCGTGCCCCATTCCGGTGTCGGCGGCTGGGCGCCTAAGCCCAGGAAGCCGAGCGCGGCGGCATCGAGGATCGCGGTCGAGACGCCGAGCGTCGCCTGCACGATCAAGGGCGCGGCGCAGTTCGGCAGGATCTCGGAGAACATCACCCGGACCGTCTGCGCGCCGCTGACCTTGGCGGCGATCACATAATCCTTCGACGTCTCGGCGATCACCGCAGCGCGGGTGATGCGGACATAGTGCGGCAGCACGACGATGGCGACGGCCAGCATCGCGTTCATCAGGCCGGGGCCGAGGATCGCGACGATGACGATGGCGAGCAGCAGGCTCGGCATCGTCATCAGGATGTCCATCAGGCGCATGATCGCGATATCGGCGATGCCCTTGAAATAGCCGGCGATCAGGCCGAGCACGATGCCGACGACGATGGCCAGCGCTACGACCGCGATGCCGATCACTAGCGAGAGCCGCGCGCCGTAGAGCAGGCGCGAGAGGATGTCGCGGCCGATCGCGTCGGTGCCGAGCGGATAGGAGAGCGAGCCGCCCTCCTGCCAGAACGGCGGCTTCAGGAAGACCGCGTTGTTGGTCAGGTTGGGCTCATGCGGCGCGATCAGCGGTGCGAACAGCGCGCAGAGCAGCACGAGGACGATGACGACGAGGCCGGCGACGGCGCCGCGATTGGCGCTGAAGTAATTCCAGAACTCGCGGATGGGGTGCGGCGGCGCCACGCTGGGCGCAGCAGCCGGGACTTTGAGGGTTTCGGTGCTCATGAGGCGAGGCTCCGATGGGAGCGAAGGGGGAACGATGGGTTCATCGGGCGTGCCTGATGCGCGGGTTGATCAGGCCGTAGAGCAGGTCGACGATCAGGTTGACGCTCATCACCACGACGCCGAGCAGCAGCGTGCCGCCCTGAAGGACCGGATAGTCGCGCCGGCTGATCGCCTCGATCAGCCATTTGCCGACGCCGGGCCAGGAGAAGATCGTCTCGGTCAGGATCGCGCCGGTGAAGAGCGCGCCGACCTGCAGGCCGATGACGGTGACGATCGGGATCAGGGCGTTGCGCAGTGCGTGCAGCGCGACGACGCGGAGCGGGGCCATGCCCTTGGCGCGGGCGGTGCGGATATAATCCTCGCCGAGCACTTCCAGCATCGCCGAGCGGGTCATGCGGGCGATGACCGCGAGCGGCACGGTGCCGAGGACGATCGCCGGCAGGACGAGATGCGACAGAGCCGACCAGAAAGCGTCGATATCGCCGGCGAGCAGGCTGTCGATGGTGAGGAAGCCGGTCACCGGCTCGATGAAATACTGCACCGCGATCCGGCCCGAGACCGGCGTGATGCCGAGCTGCACCGAGAACAGCAGGATCAGCAGCAGGCCCCACCAGAAGATCGGCATCGAATAGCCGGTGAGCGAGATGCCCATCACGCCGTGGTCGAAGATCGAGTTTCGCTTCACCGCCGCGATGATGCCGGCCGGGAGCCCGACGATCAGCGCGATCAGGATGGCGCAGATCGCGAGCTCGATCGTCGCCGGGAAGAGCTGGCCGAACTCGGTCAACACGTTCTCGCGGGTCACGATCGACTTGCCGAGATCACCCTGCACGACACGCTCGATATATTTGCCGTACTGGACCAGCAGCGGCCGGTCGAGGCCGTACTCGGTCAGGAGCTGGGCGTGGCGGGCGGCGTCGATGCCGCGTTCGCCGGCCATGGTCTCGATCGGGTCGCCGGGGACGAGGCGGACGAGGAAGAAGGCCAGCAGGGTGATGCCGATGAAGGTCGGGACGACCAGGCTCAGCCGTGTGAAGATGAAGCGCAGCATGGTTCTGCCAATGTTTTTGGCCGGCGTGAGGGGAACGTCGCACGCCGACGGGTCGTTTGGATTTATTGCAATGTCGAGCTGTAGCCCAGCGCAAACACCAAAAAGCGCTGGAGATCAAGGATGTCGTCCGCGATATAGCGGATTGTAAACGCATCGGTCCGTTCCACGGCCTTCAGCATGGCGAGATATTCGACCGGCTGGCGGAACAGGAAATTGACCTCGAGCGTGATCGGGCCGGCGATCCGGTAGGGCTTGATGGAGGCGCGCCGCGCGATGGCGCTTTTCACGCCCGCCGCAATCAGCTCATAGGAGGCTTCCGGCATCAACGTGCGCGCGGATTGGCGGCTATGCGCCCATTTCACCGTCACGCCCTCGATATCGGGCAGGAACTCCTTGGTCTCGGCGATGGTGGCGTCGTCGCCGCTGACGAGCAGCACCGGCACGTCGAAATGCCCTGCAATGGCGGCGTTGATGCCGGCCTCCGGCACGGAGATGCCGTTGACCCTGACCTCTCGCAGGCAGGCGCTGCGGAAGGTGTGGGCGAGCACGCCCTCGGGATTGGTCGCGCCGGTATGGTAGCCGATGAAGAGCGCGCCGTCATAGGCGCCGCTCTCGACGCCCTGCATCATCGAGAGCGGTCGCGGATGGGCCCGCACGAGCTGGACCTCGCGGGGTAGCCGCTCCAGCAGCAGGTTCTGCGCCCGGCCATGGCTGTCGGCGATGACGACCTCGCTGGCGCCGCTGTCATAGGCGGCTCGCGCCGCGGCGGTGACGCTGTCGGTCATCCAGACGCGGGCCGCCTGGTATTCGAAACCCTCCACCAGGGTCTGGTCGCGGGTGACGACGCCGGCGATGCCTTCGATATCGGCGGAGATGTAGATGCGCATGGCGAGGGAGCTCCGGGGAAGCGCCGCGCGGCCCGAATGTCCGCGCAGAAGGAGACCGCGGCAGCGATGGCTGCCGCGGTGAAGTCATCCTGGGAATTACTTGGCGATCGAGACGCCGTAGAAGGGCTGCCCACCGAAGAAGTGGATCTTGTAGTCCTTCACCTCCTTGCGCACCGGCGTGAAGGCCTGCGCATTGGCGAAGAGCAGGCCCGCCACATCCTCGTGGAACAGCTCTTGGAAGCGCTTGTAGAGCTTCGCACGCTCGCCCTGGTCGGTGATGGTGCTCGCCTTGGCGAGCGCGTCGGAAGCCTCCTGGTTGCACCAGCGGGCGCGGTTGGCGCCGCTCTTCACGCCCTCGCAGGTCCAGCCTGAGAGCAGGATCTGGCTCGGATCGGGATAATCCCAGGTATAGCCGAACATGCCGACCTCATGGTCGCCGGCGCGGCCGCGCTTGAGATACTCGCCCCATTCGAAGGTCTGGATCGTCGCCTTGACGCCGATCTTGGCCCAGTCCGCCTGGATCAGCTCGGCCGCGCGCCGGCCGTTCGGCATATAGGCGCGCACCACCGGAATGGCCCAGAGCGTCGTCTCGAAGCCGTTTTCCAGCCCGGCTTCCTTGAGGAGTGCCTTGGCCTTTTCGGGATCGTAGGGACGCGGCTTGAGATCGGCATCATGCGACCAGAGCGAGGGCGGCACCGCCGCTGCCGCGATCTTGCCGGTGCCCTGATAGACCGCGTCGATGATCGCCGGGATATTGGTCGCATAGGCCAGGGCCTCGCGCACCCGCTTGTCGCCGAAGGGCTTCTTCTGCTGGTTGAAGGCGAGGAAGCTCTGGTCGGCGATGCTGCCCTGCAGGAGGTTGATCGCTGGTTCGGTCCTCATCGCCGGCAGGTCGCCGGGGTTGGGATAGCGCGCGATCTGGCACTCGCCCGAGCGCACCTTGGCGAAGCGCACGGCGGCGTCGGGCGTGATCACGAAGATCAGGTCGCTGACCAGCGCCATGCGGTCGCGGTTGCCGACGGCCTTGGTCCAGTGGTCCGGCACCGCCTTGAAGCGGATGACGGCGTCCTTCTGGTAGGAGACGAGCGAGAACGGCCCGGTGCCGATCGGCGCGAAATCGATCTGCTCCGGCGTGCCCGCCTTCAGCATCGCAGCCGCGTATTCGGCCGAGAGGATCGACATCGGCTCGACCGAAAGCGCTGAGAGCAGTGGCGAGTTCGGCTTGGTCAGAGTCAGCTTGACCGTATAGTCGTCGACCTTCTCGATCGACTTGAAGCTCGGCTGCACGATCTCGGCGAAGAAGCCGAAATTGCCGCTGCCGACCTTGTTGAATGGGTTGCTCGGGTCGAACATGCGCCCGAACGAGAAGATCACGTCATCGGCGTTGAAGTCCCGCGTCGGCGTGAAGGTCTTGCTGGCGTGCCATTTCACGCCCTTGCGCAGCTTGAACGTATAGGTCAGCCCGTCGTCGGAGGTCGTCCAGGACTCGGCTAGGCTCGGGATGATCTGCGAGCCGCCGCGTTCCGTCGCGGTCAGCCGCTCGTAGATCTGTGCGGCGACGTCATAGGCGGTGTTCTGGCCGCTGAATTGCGGGTTCAGATAGTCGGGGCTGGCCTCTGAGCAGACCACGAGCGCCTGGGCGCTGGCGATGGCGGGCAGCATCAGGGCACTGAGCCCCAGCGTGAGGGCAAGGGAGCGGGCGCGAACGGACATGGGCGATTCTCTCGGGAGAGGCAGGGGAGACGGATCGGGCGCGGGGCATCGTGCCCCATCGTCTCCGCCTCCCGAAACGCGGCCCCGGCGGGGCCGCGTCGTTTGGCATGCATCAGCCGCGCCAGGACGGGGCGCGGCCGGTAGCGCGGCTCACTTGCCGATATCGACGCCGTAGAAGGTGTGGCGGCCGAACGGCGAGAGCTTGAAGTCCTTCACCTCCTTGCGGACGGGCTTCAACTGCACCGCATGCGCAATGGTGAACCAGGGCGACTGCTCCTTGAAGATCACCTGCGCCTGCCGGTAGAGCTTCTCGCGCTCGGCCTGATTGGTGACGGTCTTCGCCTTCACCACCAAATCCTCGAACGGCTGGTAGCAGAACTTGGCGACGTTCGAGCCGTTGGTCTTGGCGGACTCGCAGCCCAGCAGCGTGTGCAGGAAGTTGTCCGGATCGCCGTTGTCACCGGTCCAGCCGAGCATGCCCGTCTGGTGCTCGCCCGCCTGCATGCGCTTGCGGTACTCGCCCCATTCGAAGCTCTTGATCTCGGCCTTCACGCCGACCTTGGCGAGATCCGCCTGCATCAATTCGGCGATGCGCTTGGCGTTCGGGTTGTAGGGGCGCTGCACCGGCATGGCCCAGAGGTCGATCTCGAGGCCGTTCGGATAGCCGGCCGCGGCCAGCTCCTTCTTGGCCGCCTCCGGATCGTAGGGGTCGTCCTTGATGGTCTCGTTATAGGACCACATCGACGGCGGGATCGGATTGGTCGCCGCGACGCCGCTGGAGAGATAGACCGCGTCGATGATCGCCTTCTTGTTGATCGCCTTGTTGACGGCGCGGCGAACCTTGACGTCGTCGAAGGGCTTCTTGGTGGTGTTGTAGGCGAGATAGCCGATGTTCAGACCGGGCTGCTCCAGGATCTGGACATTGGCGTCCTTCTTGATCGCTTCGAGATCGGCCGGGTTCGGATAGGGCATGACATGGCATTCGCCCTTCTGGAGCTTGGCCCAGCGCACCGAGGCGTCCGGCGTGATCGCGAAGATCAGGTCGTCGATCTTGGCCTTGCCGGCCCAGTAGTCGGGATTGGCCTTGTAGCGGATGATCGCGTCCTTCTGGTACTGCACCAGGGAGAACGGGCCGGTGCCGACCGGGTCCTGGTCGAGCTTCTCGGGCGTACCCGCCTTCAGCATGGCATCGGCATATTCCTTCGACTGCACGCTGGCATACTGCATGGCGAGGTCGGCGAGGAACGGCGCTTCCGGCTGGTTCAGCGTGATCTTGACCGTGTAGTCATCGACCTTCTCGACCGACTTCAGCAACTTGGGCATGCCCATGTCGTTGAAATAGGAGTGGTTCGAGCTGGTCACCTTGAAGAACGGGTGATCTTCCTTCCACTGCCGCTCGATCATGAAGATGATGTCATCGGCATTGAAGTTGCGCGTCGGCTTGAAGTTCTTGTTGGACTGCCACTTGACGTTCTTGCGCAGGTGGAAGGTGTAGGTCAGGCCATCCGCCGAGATGTCCCATTTCTCCGCGAGCGCCGGCTCGACCTTGGTGCCGCCGCGCTCGAACTGCACGATCGTGTCGTAGATCTGGGTGTTCGCATCGAAGGACGTGCCGGTGGTGTTGACGCTCGGCGCGAAATTCTCGGGGCTGCCCTCCGAGCAATACACCAGCGTCTTCGCCATCAGCGGCTGCGCCGCCATCAGCGCGGAGGCCGACAGCGTCGCCAACAGAATTTTCTTCATGGATGTCTCCTTGAACGCCTCATCCGCCCTCGTCAGGCGATGAACGGCCCCGTTGTATCGGAAGCTCCTGGGGCGAAAGTCCCCGGGCTGCCTTGTCTACAGCTTATTGAAAGAAGACCGGCGCGGATAGTCGTCTCGGGGGGCTTCGCAGCCTGCCCCGAGGGAAGGGTAAACGGCTGTGCGGGAACGGATTTCGGTTGGGGCGGAGAGGCGTTTGCCGGCTGCTCGGAGCTTAGCCGAAAGTCTATGATTTCCGGAGCGAAGCCGGTGTTCCGAATAGGCCTTCAGAGAACGTCGCGCACCCGGACCAGCGTCGTATCCATATGACGGCCGATCGCCTCGGACAGGGCATCCCCGTCGCGCTTGAGCAGGGCCGCGATCATGTCCTCGTGCTCGGCGACCGCGCCGGCCCATTTCTCCGGGCCTTCATTGCCGACGAAGCGCAGGCGCTTGATCCGCGCCTGCAGGGTGGTGTGCATCTCGGCGAGGACCGCATTGCCGGACGCGGCGACGATCGCGCTGTGGATCGCCTGGTTCAGCTTGAAATAGTCGAGCCGGTCGCGCGTCGCGTAGAGCGCGAGCATGTCCTTGTGCAGCTTGTGGATCGCCTCGATGGTCGCGTCGCTGGCCTGCGCGCAGGCGATCCGGCCGCCGAGCTGCTCCAGGCTCTTGATGACTTCGAGGATGTCGGCGAGGTCGCGCGCCGTGAACTTGCGGACGATCGCGCCCTTGGCCGGCAGGATTTCGACCAGCCCCTCGCTGGCGAGCGTCTTGATCGCCTCCCGCAAAGGCGTCCGCGAGACGCCGAGCTGGGCGCCGACCTGGCCCTCGTTGATGCGCTGGCCGGGAGCGAGCCGCCCCTCGATGATCATGTCGCGCAGACGCTCCAGCACCTCGTCATGGAGGGTCCGCCGCATGATCGGGGTATAGTCGGCCGCCGTCTCGCTCATCGTTGCTCCACTGTTCCCGGCCGCTCCGTTACGGCATGCGGCTTCCGCGCTGTCAAACGGACGTGCCGTTCTCGGCCGCAAACAGCGCATCCTGCCGCTGGCGCATCGCCAGCAATCCGGAATCCGCCGGGATTGCGACATCGCCGAGGCGGATCGCCTCGCCAGCCTTGACGGCCCGGACCAGCGTCCGGTCGGCGACGAGATAGAACGGCGCGGGGCGATCGTCCGCCAGCGCTGCCGCTGGCCTCACCTCCGCACCGACGCCGTCGATGCTGTGATGGTGCCCGCCCATCGTCAGGATCGTTCCGGCCGCGAGATCGCGCTGCGCCACCGCGACGAGGTCCTGCCGCGGCTGGTAATCGTCGCCATAGCCCGAGCGGCCGAGGCCGGCAGCATCGAGGATCGAGGTCGCGACCTCGACGCCGAGCAGATGGCGCGGCAGGTAGAGCGCCGCCGTCTTGCCGCTGCGGCCGACGACATGGCCCTTGCCGGCCAGCATCTCCCAGGTCTCGGCATTGTCTGAGCGTACGACGATAAAGACGCCCCCGGCGAAGCTCGCTTCCTCGGCGAGCCTCAGATGATGGAACACGTCGATCCGGCGCGTGCCGCCCATCAATCCGCCTTCGGCCAGCTCTGCGAAAAGATCGGCCAGCTCCGGCACGCGGGCCGGCGGCGCGTGGAAGCCGGCGGCATCGGCCGAGAAGCCGAGCGCATTGGCGACGAGCGTCATCTCGCAGAGATCGGGCACGGCCCTCAAGGGGAAGGCCTCGCCGAGGATGCGCGCCCGTTCCGCCGCGGTGGCGACGATGGAGCGTTCGCCCGGCAGCCAGTGTTCGCGGAGCGCCGGCAGCGAGCGGGTCACGCCGTTGCAGGTGACGTCGCCGGTCGCGGCGTCGAGGACAAAATCATATTCGCTCGACTTGCCGGCGGCGATGATCTCGAGGCCGATCACCTCGGCCCAGCTCGCCAGGGCGATCAGCAGGCTCGGTTGGTCGCCGTCGACGGGCGTCACCACGACGCCCTTGTCGCGGGCCAGCCGCGCCAGCCCCGGCCCGACGACGCTGTCGGCTTCCTTCGAGACCAGCGCGACATGGCGGCTGGCATCGATCGCAGCGAGGCTGTGCCGCGTTGCGGCTTCCGGGCTGCCGGTCGCTTCGACGAGGAGCGCGAAGGGTAGCTCCATGACGACGTCGAGGCTCGCCGCAGCGACGCATTTGCCGGCATTCCAGGCAGCCTTCGCCTCAGCCACGGTCTCACAGAGTGTTATGTCGGCAGGCCCGAAACCGGCCGCCGCGAAGGCTCTGCCAGCGGCTTCGGCCGTCACGTCCACCGCGATGCGCGCATTGACCAGCCGCGTCCGGCGCGATTGCGCGAGATAGCTGCGACCGAAGCTGCCGCTGCCGACCAGACAGGTTTCGGCCGGCTGGGTGATCCCGGCGTATTGCGCATGAAAATTCATCGGCCCTCCTTCGGCGCGGCAACTCCGCAGCTTGCGCCTGCCGAATGACTACATCGGTTTCAATATGCTGCATACAGCATACTTGAGCGAGCGAGCGCCCTGTGTTAGCCAACGGAGCCAGAAGAGCGGACAGGCAGCGGAGTGGCGGCCATGAGTGAGCGGACGAATGACGCCTTGCCGGTGATCGCCGTGGCGATGGGCGATCCCTCCGGCATCAGTCCCGAGCTGACGGCCCGCATCCTGTCGGAGGCCGATCTGCGCAGCGCTGCCCGCTACGTTGTGTTCGGCGACAAGCGTCTGCTTGATCTCGGCATCAAGGATGGCGGCGCCGACCCGCAGGTTCAGGTCGTCAAGGACGGCGAGGCGCTGCCGCTTGGTGACAAGCCCGTCTTCGTCGATCTCGCCAACCACGATCCCGCCGACCTCAAGCGCGGTACAGCGACACTGGCCGGCGGCAAGGCTGCGACCGAGAATTTCCGCCGCGCGCTGCAATTCGCAGCCTCAGGCCAGGCCGATGCGGTGTTCTTCACGCCCTTCAACAAGGCGGCGATGCGCTTCGCCTATCCCGGCTATGACGACGAGATCCGCTTCGTGCGCGACGCCATCGGCTTCGAGGGCGCGGCGAGCGAGTTCAACATCCTCGACACGCTCTGGAACGCCCGCGTCACCTCGCATATCCCGCTGTCCGAGGTCGCGGAGAACATCACGCAGGAGCGCATCCTGCGGGCGCTGACGCTGGCGGATGCCAATCTGCGCGCCGCCGGCTTCAACCCGCCGCGCATCGCTGTCGCCGGCATCAATCCCCATGCCGGTGACGGCGGCAATTTCGGCCGCGACGAGATCGAGACGATCGAGCCGGCGGTGAAGGCGGCCAAGGCCAAGGGCTTCACGGTCGAGGGGCCGTTCCCGTCGGATACCGTCTTCCTGCGCGCCAGGAACGGCGATTTCGACGCCGTGCTGACGATGTATCACGACCAGGGCCAGATCGCGATGAAGCTGATCGGCTTCGACCGCGGCGTCACCCTGATCGGCGGTTTCCCCTTCCCGATCTGCACGCCGGCCCATGGCACGGCTTATGAGATCGCCGGCAAGGGCATCGCCAATCTCGGCGCGACCCGCGCCGCGCTCGCGCTCGCCATCAAGATGGCCCAGGACGGAAAGGCCAAGGCCCGCGCGGCGGCCTGATACCCGGGCATCGGGCCGAAAAGTGGAATGCACTTTTCGGGACGACCCGATGCCGACCCAACGTTTTCGACAAAGCCGCCGGCAAGAGCGGCCTTGCAAGATCAAACCCTAGGGAGAGAAACCATGAAGACCATTGCCATTTCGGCTGCGCTCACTGGGGCGCTCGCGCTTGGCGGCATCGGTGCCGCCCAGGCCTGGGAGCCGACCAAGCCGATCGAGTTCGTCGTGACCTCCGGCGCCGGCGGCGGCACAGACAATTTCGCCCGGATCATCCAGTCGATCATCACCAAGCACAAGTTCACCGAGCAGCCGATCGTGGTGGTGAACAAGGGCGGCGGCTCCGGCGCCGAAGGCTATGTCTACGGCAAGGGTGGCAAGGGCGATCCGAACCGCGTCATCTTCGGCACCAACAACGCCTATCTGCTGCCTTACGTCGCCAAGCTCGGCTACAAGGTCTCCGACCTGACACCGGTCGCCGCACTGGCGCTCGACGAGTTCCTGCTCTGGGTCAAGGGCGATGCCCCCTACGCCGACGCCAAGAGCTATATCGAGGCGGTCAAGGCGAAGCCCATGGGCTTCAAGATGGGCGGCAGCCAGTCCAAGGACACCGACCAGACGCTGACCTCGATGATCCAGGATGCCACCGGCGTGAAATGGATCTATGTGCCGTTCCAGGGCGGCAGCGCCGCGGCCGTGCAGCTCGCCGGCGGCCATATCGACTCCAACGTCAACAATCCCAACGAGAATATCGGCCAGTGGAAGGCCGGGCAGGTGAAGCCGCTCTGCGTCTTCTCGCCGGTCCGTCTCGCCAAGAGCGATGCGGTCTTCGAGGGCAAGGGCTGGGGCGATATCCCGACCTGCAAGGAAGCCGGCCTGCCGCTCGAGACCTTCCAGATGCCGCGCACCGTCTGGCTGCCGGCCGAGGTCCCGGCCGATGCCGTGACCTATTATGCCGGTCTGCTGGAGAAGGTCTCCAAGACCCCGGAATGGCAGGAATTCGTCCAGCGCACCGCTCAGACGGCCAAGTTCATGAAGGGCGCGGAGCTCGCCGATTTCGTCGCCAAGGACGAGGCGGCGAACAAGAAGGTCTTCGAGAACGAAGGCTGGGTCGCGAAGTAAGCCCTCGCAATCCGCACGTTCCGATCAGCCTCGGAAACGCGCGGTCATCCCGGGCTTGACCCGGGATCCATGCCGGAACCTTCATCGGGGCCGCTCAGGCATGGATCCCGGATCAGCGCTTCGCTTCGCCGGGATGACCACCCTCTCCTTAAAGCCGTGCCTTCCCGCCGCTCCCGCAAGGAGGAACCCACCGCATGATCACCCGCTTCTGGGCCGAGATCGGGACCGCGATCCTGACGCTCGTCTTCGGGCTCGTCATCGTGAAGGGCTCGCTCGAATTCGGCATCGGCTGGGATACGTCCGGCCCGCAGCCCGGCGCCTTTCCCTTCTATGCGGGGGCGCTGATCGCGCTGGCGAGCCTCGGCACGCTTGCCGTAACGGTCGGCCAGCGCGTCGCCGGCAAGGCTGCGCTCGCGGAGGCCTTCCTCGACGCCGAGCGCGGCAAGCGCGTGCTGTCCTTCCTGCTGCCGCTCGTCGCCTTCGTCGTGCTGAGCGTGACGCTCGGCATGTATGTCGCGACCATCCTCTACCTCGTCTTCGCCATGCGCTTCCAGGGCGGCTATGGCTGGCTGCCCAGCCTTGTCACGGCTCTCCTGACAGCGGCCTTCTTCTATTTCGCGCTCGAGAAATTCTTCCAGATCGGCCTGCTCAAGGGCCCGATCGAGCCGCTCATCGGCCTCTGAGACGGCGGGGATATCAGCATGGACAACATCGCCAACCTGATGCACGGCTTCTCGGTCGCGCTCACCACGCATCATCTCTTGCTGATGATGGCGGGCGTGCTGCTCGGCGTGCTCGTCGGCGTGCTGCCGGGGCTCGGTGCGCCCAACGGCGTCTCGCTGCTCCTGCCGCTGACCTTCTCGATGGACCCGGTCTCGGCGATCATCCTGCTGACCTCGCTCTACTGGGGCGCGCTCTTCGGCGGCTCCACCACCTCGATCCTGTTCAACATCCCCGGCGAGCCCTCGTCGGTCGCGACGACCTTCGACGGTCACCCCATGGCCAAGCAGGGCAAGGCGACCGAGGCGCTCTCCTTCGCCTTCCTCTCGGCCGGCTTCGGCGCGCTGGCCGGTGTTATCCTGATCACGCTGCTCTCCGGCTGGGTCGCGAAATTCGCTTTGCGCTTCTCTTCGCCCGAATATTTCGCCGTCTATTTCATGACATTCGCGAGCTTCATCGGGCTCGGCGGCGCCTCGCCCTTCAAGACGGTCGTGTCGATGGCGATCGGCTTTGCGCTCGCGACCATCGGCATGGACTCGGTCTCCGGCAATGTCCGCCTCACCTTCGAGTTCGACGTGCTCTTGGCCGGCGTCAGCTTCCTGATCGCGGTCATCGGCCTGTTCGGCATCGGCGAATTGCTGCTGACGATGGAGGAGGGGCTGAAATTCGAGGGCGTCGCCGCCAAGGTGCGTATCAGCGATGTGCTGCGAACCGCCGCGAAATTGCCACGCTATTGGCTCGCCCTGCTGCGCTCGGCGCTGATCGGCATCTGGATGGGCATCACCCCGGGCGGGCCGACGGCCGCCTCCTTCATGAGCTACGCCATGGCCAAGCGCTCCTCGCGCAACCCCGCCAAGTTCGGCAAGGGCGAGCCCGAGGGCGTGATCGCGCCCGAGACGGCGGACCATGCCGCCGGCTCCGCCGCCATGCTGCCGATGCTGGCCCTCGGCATTCCCGGCTCCGCGACCGCGGCGGTGATGATGGGCGGCCTGATGATCTGGGGCCTCAATCCCGGCCCGACGCTCTTCACCGACCGGCCGGATTTCGTCTGGGGCCTGATCGCCTCGATGTATCTCGGCAATGTCGTCGCGGTCGTGGTCGTGCTGGCGACGGTGCCGCTCTTCGCCTCGATCCTGCGCATTCCCTTCTCGATCATCGGGCCGATCATCGTGGTGATCTGCTTCATCGGTGCCTTCACCGCCGCGAGCAAGGAATTCGACATCTGGCTCGCGCTGGTCTTCGGCCTCGTCGGCTATCTCTTCAAGAAGCTCGACTATCCCATCGCGCCGCTCGTGCTCGCCATGGTCATCGGCGACAAGGCCGAGGATGCCTTCCGCCAGTCGATGATCTTCAGCCAGGGCTCGCTCTCGATCTTCTGGTCGAACCCGCTGGTCTCGACGCTGATGGCGATCGGCCTCGCGCTGCTGGTCATGCCGGTCATTGGCTCGCTCGCCCGCCGCTTGCGCGGCACCAAGGCCGCCGGCACTGTCTGACAGCCGTACCGCCCGTTCGCTTTCCGCCCTGTCCGCCCCCGACGAGATGACGCCATGACCGAACCTTACAAGGGCATCCTGCCGATCGCGCCGACCATCTTCCATGAGAATGGCGACCTCGATATCGACGGCAACAAGCGCGTCATGGACCTGATGGTCGATCAGGGCGTCGACGGCATCTGCATCCTCGCGAATTTCTCGGAGCAGTTCCTGCTGACCGACGAGGAGCGCGATCAGGTGATGCGGCTCTCGCTGGAGCAGGTCTCCGGCCGCGTGCCGGTCATCGTCACGACCTCGCATTTCGCGACCCGCATCGCCGCCCAGCGCGCCAAGGCCGCCGCCGATGCCGGCGCCAAGATGCTGATGATGATGCCGCCCTATCACGGCGCGCTGCTCAAGGCCGACGAGCAGGGCATGATCGAGCATTTCAAGGCGGTGGCCGATGCCTGCGGCATTCCGATCATCCTGCAGGACGCGCCGCTCTCGGGCGTGACCATGACCGTGCCCTTCATGATCCGGCTGGCGAAGGAGGTCCCGCTTGTCCGCTATTTCAAGATCGAGGTGCCCGGCACCGCGAACAAGCTGCGCGCGCTGATCGAGGCCGGCGGCGACGCCGTGGTCGGCCCCTTCGACGGCGAGGAGGCGATCACGCTGATGGCCGATCTCGATGCCGGCGCGACCGGCACCATGACCTCGGCGATGATCCCCGACTTGATCAAGCCGATCCTCGCGGCCCATGCTGCGGGCGACCGCAAGCAGGCGGCGGCGCTCTATGCCCGCGTCCTGCCGATCATCAACTACGAAAACCGCCAATGCGGCCTGCGCTCGGCCAAGGCGGTGATGAAGGAGGGCGGCGTGATCAAATCGGAGGCCGTGCGCCATCCTTTGACGCCGCTGCACCCGAAGACCCGCGAGGGCCTGATCGAGCTGGCGCGCGAGCTCGATCCGCTGGCGTTGCGCTGGGGCAAATAGGCGGCGGCCCGAGGGGCAGGGGCGGGTTGCGTATTTCGCCGATCGCTTCGTCTTTACAAACCGGGGCGGATCGCGGGAACCTCTCCCTTGCCTGCCGCCCGGCGGGGAGCCACGGACGTCGGAGGGTGAACGCATGCCCAGTCTCAAGCCGGAAACCCGCGAGAAGCTGCGCACGGTCTCCGTCGCCACGCTCTGCACCGCCCTGTTCAAGCGGGGCCTGCGCAACCAGTTCATCCAAGATGTCCGCCCGCTCAATCCCAGCGCCGGCACCATGGTCGGCGAGGCCTTCACCCTCCGCTACATCCCGGCGCGCGAGGACCTGAACCCGCTCTCCGTCTTCCAGGACCGCGCCCATCCGCAGCGCAAGGCGGTCGAGGATTGCCCGCCCGGCGCCGTGATGGTGATCGACAGCCGCAAGGACCCGCGCGCCGCGTCGGCCGGCGGCATCCTCGTCTCGCGCCTGATGAAGCGCGGCGTCGCCGGCGTCGTCACCGATGGCGGCTTCCGCGACTCCTACGAGATCGCGGGGCTGCCGTTCCCGAGCTATCACAACCGGCCATCCTCTCCGACGAACCTGACCCTGCATCAGGCGATCGACATCAACGTGCCGATCGGCTGCGGCGATGTTGCGGTCTGGCCCGGCGATGTCGTGGTCGGCGATGCCGAGGGCGTCATCGTCATCCCCGCCCATCTCGCCGACGAGGTCACGACTGAGGCGGTCGAGATGACCGCCTTCGAGGATTTCGTCACCGAGGAGGTGCTGAAGGGCCGCTCGATCCTCGGCCTCTACCCGCCGACCGAAGAGCAGAGCAAGGTCGATTTCGCGGCGTGGCGGAAGGCCAACGGCCGCTGAGCGGGATTGCCCTTCGGTTTGAGGCAGGTCAATTGGGGGCTGTCGGCGCCAGTTGCGCCCGGCCCAGAACCATCATCCGGTCGACCTGGAAGCCTGAGCGCTGGAGCGCGTCATGGTCCTGCGGCCAGGCGGCGGAGCGCTCCAGCGAGATCGCGATCCGGGGCAGGTCGAGCTCGACCGCGAGCTGGTTGGCGAAGCGCAGCAGCGCGTTGACCAGATGCGTGCCCGGCAGCCGGAGCATCGCGAGTTCCGAAATTTCCAGCGCCGCGCCGCCCGCGATCGTCTGCGCGACGCGGAAGGCGAAGACCGCATGCGGCATGGCCCGCGCGTCGCGCAAGGCGAAGACCCCGCGCGGCCTTGCGCCGTCCTGCGAATGGTCGCGCACGAATGCGGCCCAGCCCTCCGGCGTCACCTCCGGATACAGCATGGCGACGAGGCCGAAGACCGTGTCGGCGCCGGCCGGCGCGATGCGCGCGACCTCGAAGATATCATCGCCCGTCACCGTGACCTCTCCCGAATTCAGGGCCGCACGGTGGTTGCGTGGGGCCTGCCGTCGCATTGATCTGGATCAATTTCGCCGGCTGCGGCGCCAAGCGCGCTTTGTGACCCTGTCCGCCTCGGCTATGATCGCGTCGACAAGCGGGAAGATGCGATCGTGAACTGTCACCCCTCGGCCTGTAGCGCCGCACATCGCGGCGAAGGCAATTGCCGCAGCTGCATGGTTCGCCTGGTCAGCGTCTGCGCGTCGCTCTCCGACGATGAGCTGGCGCTGCTGGAATCGCTGGCGCATCCCACGCATTTCGCCTCGGGCGAGACGCTGTTCACGCAAGGGCGCGAGGCGCATTCGGTCTACAACGTCACGGCCGGCGTGGTGCGGCTCTACAAGCTTCTCTCCGATGGCCGCCGCCAGGTCGTCGGCTTCGCGCTCCCGGGCGATTTCCTCGGCCTTGCCATGCGCGATGCCTACGGCTTTTCGGCCGATGCGATCGGCGAGGTCGCGGCCTGCGCCTTTTCGCGCGGCGCCTATACCGCGCTGGTCGACGCCAAGCCGCATCTGCTGAAGCGCCTGCACGAGTTCGCGACGCATGAGCTGACGCTTGCCCATGAGCAGATGATGCTGCTCGGCCGCCGCACCGCCGAGGAGAAGCTGATCTGCTTCCTGCTCGGCATGCAGCAGCGCTGGGCCAGGCTCGGCAAGCCTTCGGTCACCGTGCCCCTGCCGATGACGCGGCAAGACATCGCCGACTTCCTCGGCCTGACCATCGAGACGGTGAGCCGCACCTTCACCCGCCTCGCCAAGGACAAGACGATCCTGATCGTCCCCGGCGGCGTGCGCGTGATGAACCCCGAGCGCATGAGCGCCGTCGCGGCCTGAGCCTGCGCGACCGCGCCGCACCCTGCACGGCGCCGCTATTGACCTGAATCAACGCCCCTCCGGCCCCCGCCCGTTAAGCCTTCCGCGATTGGCGCGCTCATGCGCCGGCGACGAAGCGGGGTTCGAAGGTGACGGCAACGGCAAGCCCTGTCAGGCAGGCAACTGTCGGCGAAATGATCGGCATGCTGATCGCGGCGGCCTGCGTGCTGCCGCTCATCATCATCGCGGCGCTCACGGAAAACGCCGGCTACGCCTTCCACGCCATGCTCGGCGTCCTGGCATCCGTCGCCGCGATCGTCCTGATCGCCAATCGCTGCTTCGACGGCACAGTCCCGGTCGAGCCGCAGGAGATCGACGGCAAGCCCAACTACAATCTGGGGCCGGTCAAGTTCGCGACCGTGGCCGCCATGGTCTGGGGCATCGCCGGCTTCGCGGTCGGCCTGCTCATCGCCTCGCAGCTCGCTTTCCCGGCGCTGAATTTCGATCTGCCCTGGATCAA
>NZ_JAELTI010000179.1 GCF_016428755.1 Allobosea sp. ASV33 | reverse complement strand
TTTTGAGGGCGCTCAGCATCAATACCCGACCTAGATTCCCCGGCGATCCTAGGCGGGTTTCGGTTAACGTATCGTTCCGCTCAGGCCCGCCCGCCCGGCAATACCACGAGACGGGGCGGCTCGGCACGGCGCGGAGCGACGGGCGGACGCGCGGTCGCCGCAGGCCAGAGCATCCTGAGCGAGATCATCCGCATCGATTCGATCGTGTCGAGGCCGAGCCAGTCCGGCGACATGGCAGGCGAGAGCGCACCGAGCACGCGAGCATGCGTCCGGCCGCGATAGCGCAGCGGCAGCAGCAGGAGCTCCAGATAGATCGGCGTGCCGGTGACCGACTTGCCGGACAGGCCTGCGACCGCGCCGGCGCTCTCATCCATCACGGTCTGGACAAGGCGGCGCATGTCGCCCTGGGCTTCGACATCGGGCCAGAGCGCTGTGAAGGCGCGCCCGCGCAATTCCTGGCCTATCAGGGCGCAGAGCCGCGTCCCCGCCAGCCGGAAGACCGGACCGATCGGTTCGTTCTCGAGGACGAAGGTGTCTGCAAGGGCATGCCGCAACGCTCCGGGCTCGATCTCGCCGCGCTCCGGCGCGGCCCGCTCGCCGCGCAGCGTGTCCCAATATTCGAAAACCAGACGTGTGCTCGCGTTCTTCATTCTGTGCCCATATCGCCCGGTGTCTCTCCCTGGAGCGGCCCGGCGTTCGAAGATGACGCGGATCCGTTCGAAAGGAGGACGAATCAGTCCCTGGAAAGATCGAGGACGCATCCGCCGTGCCGTCTTGCCACCCCCTGCTGAGTCGGGGGAGGCGACCGGGTCGTTAGGGTTAATCAAGTCTTACGATTGTGGAAGATCGTTAAAATGCGCATGAATCCCCTCGGAATTCGCGCAGGCCGACAGCCCGCGCAGGACGAGGTGGAGGGGGCGTGAGCCTGCCGTCCGGCACGACCGGGCGGCGTCACAGCCGGCGGAAAAGGGGACGGCGCGAGCCGCTCCCCTTTTTCGTGAGCGCCGGGACGCTTGCGCCCCGCGGTCGCTTCGGCAAGTGTGACGGCCGCATGGCTTCCCACGATCCTTCTTCCCAAGATCCTTCTCGGCCCCGGCGCGAGCCCGTCTTCAACCTGCCTTCGGTCGTGGTCTGGCTGCTGGCGGCCCTGGTGCTGATCCAAGCCGGGCGCTCGCTGCTGTCGGATTATGACGACTACGTGCTGATGTCCTGGCTCGCCTTCGTGCCGGCGCGCCTGACGCTGTGGCTTTCGCCCGGCCGGCTCGACGATGTCGTCGGCGCGATGGCGCAATCCACGGTGGGGCAGGACGTGGCGGAGCGGCTGCAGCTCGTCAGGCTGCTGCTCGCCGATGGCGGCGTCCGGCTCTGGACGGTGCTGACCTACGGCTTCCTGCACGGCTCATGGCTGCATCTCGTCTCCAACGCGGTCTGGCTTGCGGCATTCGGCAGCCCGGTCGCCCGGCGGCTCGGATCAAGCCGCTTCCTCAACCTGATGGCCTTGTCGACCATCGGCGGCGCGCTGCTGCACTGGTGGTCGCGCGATCTCGACGTGCTGCCGCTGGTCGGCGCTTCGGCCGGCATTTCGGGCGCGACGGCGGCGGCGGTCCGCTTCGTCTTCGCGCCGGGCCTGCGCTTCGGCGAGCTCGGCGACGACGCGGTCGTCCGGGCGATCCCTGCCGCGCCGCTCGGGCAGCTCTGGCGCAACTCGCGCGCTCTGCTGTTCATCGCGATCTGGTTCGTGACGAACATCCTGTTCGGCGCCGGGCTCGTACCGATCTTCGGCGAGGAGACCAGCATCGCCTGGGAGGCCCATATCGGCGGCTTCATCGTTGGCCTGCTGCTGTTCCCGCTGCTCGACCGGGGGCAACAGGGGCGCTGACGCGGGCGGCAGGCCGGCATCCGCGCGCGTCTTTGGAATCGTTTTGCGAACCTTGCCTGTGCCGAGGTCTTCGCCCACACTCCCCTCATTGCGAAGCACTTCCCGAGCCGGCCCGGCATGGAGAGTTTTGCCGGCCCTCGCGAAGTTCCCGCGAAACCGCGCGCCGGCAACGGCGCGCCTGCGAGGAGGGACGGTCCATGAATGTCGAGCAGTTGCTGAGCGGCAAGGGGCACGATGTGATCTCGGTGCAGCCGCATCGGACGCTGGCCGAAGCGATCCGCACGCTGAGCGAGAAGCGCATCGGTGCCGTCGTCGTCATGGGAGCGGACGGGGCGCTTGTGGGTATCCTCTCCGAACGCGACATCATCCGGGCGCTCGGCGAACTGGGGCCCGGCGCGCTGGAGAGCGCGGTTTCGCGCTCGATGACCTCGAAGGTCGTGACCTGCCGGCCGCAGACCAGCGTCGACGAACTGATGGAGATCATGACGACGGGGCGCTTCCGCCACGTTCCGGTCGTGGAGAATGGGCGAGTGACCGGCATCGTCTCGATCGGTGACGTGGTGAAGCACCGGGTCGCCGCGATCGAGGCCGAGAGCAAGGCGATGCGCGACTATATCGCGATGGCCTGACGGATCGCGGAATGTCCGGAGGGCGTCAGCTCTCCGGCGCGATATGATTGGCCGCGACGAGGGCGGCGATATCGTCGAGCGACCGTCGGGCGGCTTGCCGGCCGAGCTCGATCGTCTCGCCGGCGCGGTGGAAGTCGAACAGGCCGATGCGGCCGAGCTTTGGACCGATCATCACGTCCGGCGGATCGCCTGCCAGACGCGAGCGCGAGATGCGGTCCTGCGTGATGTTGAAGGCATCGATCATCACGCCGGCAAGGCCGGGGCGGTTCTCGGCCGGGCGGCCGACGATGTTGCGGACGCGCTTGGCGGCGCCGCTGATGCCGTCATACCAGCGTGGCTCCGGCTGGATGCGCAATTCGGGCACGAGCGGATCGGGGTCGGAGCTCTGGTCCTGGATGGTCGTGCCGCGGCCGGTGAGGTCGCTGTTCAGGTTGACGCAGATCACGACATCGGCGCCGAGCGCGCGCGCCGCCGTCACGGGAACCGGATTGACCAGCGCGCCGTCCATCAGCCAGCGGCCGCCGAGCTTCACCGGGTCGAAGATGCCCGGCAGCGCGTAGGAGGCGGTCAGCGCCTCGACCAGCGGGCCATGGGTCAGCCAGATCTCGTGGCCGAAGCCGAGCTCGGTCGCCACGGCGACGAAGCGGTGGTTGAGATCCTCGATTCGAAGG
>NZ_JAELTI010000178.1 GCF_016428755.1 Allobosea sp. ASV33 | reverse complement strand
CCGATGCCGCGTGGGCCGCAGCCGGCGATCTGCCGCGCTGGAGCGAGACCGCGCGCATCGTCGCGGAGGCTTGCCTGCGCGATAGAGCATCAGCCCGAGAAGTGGCACGCGGTTTTCGGGACAAGCCGACGCAAGATCAAAGAGCGAGAGAAGCGGACTGAATGCGATATTCAGTCCGGTTCTTTTGCGGCCGAAAGGTGGGGTAATGGCTGGTTTCTCTCCGGAATGGCTCGCATTGCGCGAGCCGGCCGATCACGCGGCGCGTAATCCGCAAGTTCTTGCAGCGGTCGGCGGCTATTTCGCCGGCAAGGCCTCGCTGTCCGTGCTCGATCTCGGCTGCGGTGCCGGCTCCAACCTGCGCGCGACCTACACCGCCCTGCCCGATCGCCAGCACTGGACGCTCGTCGACCACGATGCCGAACTCCTGGCCTTTGCCCGCGAGCGCCTGAAGGACTGGGCCGAAGAGGCGCGCGAGCAGGGCGAGGAACTTGTGCTCGCCAAGGACGGCAAGACGATCACGGTCGACACCCGCAAGGTCGACCTGAACACCGATCTCGAATGGGTGCTGGGCTGGCAACCAGATCTGGTGACAGCCGCCGCGCTCTTCGATATCGCCTCGAAGCGCTGGATCGAGCGCTTCGTCGCGGCGCTCGCCAGCCAGCACCTGCCCCTCTATGCCGTGCTGACCCATGACGGCCGGGAGACGTGGCTGCCGGAGCATCCGGCCGATGCCGGCATCCACGCCGCCTTCACCGACCACCAGCATCGCGACAAGGGCTTTGGCCCCGCCGCCGGCCCGAAGGCCAACGAGATCATGGCGGAATCCTTCCGCAAATCGGGCTTCGCGGTTTCGAGCGGCGACAGCAACTGGCTGCTCGACGCGAAGCGCCGGCCCTTGCAGGAAGCGCTCGCCGAAGGCATCGCCATGGCCGTCGGCGAAACCGGACGCCTCGACCCGAAGGCCATCGCGGAATGGCTCGCGGCACGCCGCGAAGCCCAATCGGCGATGATCGGACATCAGGACCTCTGGGCCCGGCCGATCTAGGAAGGCTCTACTTCACCCAAGGCAGCATCCGCCGCATCACGCCGTCCTTGAGGACGAGGTAGTGATGCAGCGCGGCGCCGACATGCACGAGCGCAAGCGCACCCGTCGCCAGGGCGAGCTTGCCGTGGATGTCGAGCACGCGCTTGGCGGCTTCCTCGTTGGGCTTCGCCAGGGCCGGCAGGTCGAACAGGTCGAAGATCGTCAGCGCCGGATACAGCGAGACGCCGATCCAACCGAGCAGCGGCACGACGATCAGCAGGCCATAGAGCAACCAGTGCACCAGATGCGAGACCGCCTTCTGCCACCAGGCCAGCGTCGGCTCGTCCGGCGGCGCGCCATGAAGCAGGCGATAGGCCAATCGTCCGACCATCAGCCACAACAGCAGGAAGCCGGTGAGCTTGTGCGCGCTGTAGAGCCCGTTGGTCACCCCGTCCCAGATATCCAGCACATTGCCGCGATAGCTCATGATGAGCCCGACCGGGATCATCGCCAGGACCGCAGCCACCGTGATCCAGTGCAGCGTCCGCGCGATCGGGCTGTACACGCGGGTTGCCGGCATGTCGCCTTGCATCGGAAAGCCTCCTGTCTGCCGCCGGAGCGCTATTCATCTCACGTTCAAGCCTATGCGCCCATAGGACGGCGATACGCTCCGGAAGTTCCCGTTTTCGCTTGCCTATGGACTCCATCTGACGTGGTTTTGATCGTGGAACCCGTGGCGTGTCGGCCACGTTGGTGGCAGAGCGCACTGCAAGGTCCTATATCGATACCCGATGGTGCCCTGGATGCTCCTCGGCCGGTCGCCGGCCCAATCTGACGGACTTTTCGATGCCTGAGTCGCGTACGCTCTTCGGCCCATCCCTCCAGACGGATCTCGTGAAGGTCGAACGGGCGATCGCCGAGTTTCGCGCCGCCCGCCCCGTCCTGCTCCGAGACGGCGCGCGGCTGGCGCTCGCGCTGTCCGCCGAGCTTGCCGACGCCGAACTGGCGCGCCGCTTCGATAGTCTGGCGCAGGGCCGTGGCCATCTCGTGCTGAGCGCCGCACGCCTGCGCCGCCTCGGCGCCAAGGGACGCCTGGAAACCGGCATCTTCGCGCTGCCGACCATCGACACCGGCCGTATCGAAACGCTCGCGCTCAAGATCGACGCCCGCATGGATGCGCCCGTCGCCCCGGCTTCGGCACTCGACGAAGCCGCGCTCGAACTCGCTCGCCTGTCGCTCGTCCTGCCGGCCGTCATCCTCGTGCCGGTCAGCGCCGAGGCGATCGCCAACGAGCCGCTCGTCGAGGTCGAGATTGCCGCCGTCGATGGCTACCGCACCGAGCAGGCGGCAACGCTGAAGATCGTCGGCCGCGCGCCGGTGCCGCTCGAAGGCGCGCCGGATACCGAATTCGTCGTCTTCCGCGGCGGCGAGGGCCTGCGCGATCAGGTCGCCATCATTGTCGGCAAGCCGGATCTTTCGTCTGCCGTGCCGGTGCGCCTGCATTCGGCCTGCCTGACCGGCGACCTGTTCGGCTCGCTGAAATGCGATTGCGGCGACCAGTTGCGCGACACCGTGCAGTGGATGGCCGAGAACCAGGGCGGTATCCTGCTCTATCTCGACCAGGAAGGCCGCGGCAACGGCATCTCCAACAAGATGCGCGCATACAAGCTGCAGAGCCAGGGCTGGGATACCTATGACGCCGACGAGGTGCTCGGCTTCGATCTCGACCAGCGCCATTTCGACTTCGCCGCGACGATGCTGAGGCAGCTCGGCGTCGCCAGCGTCGTGGCGCTCACCAACAATCCGCAGAAGATCGGCGCGATCGAAGCGGCCGGGCTCGATGTTGCCGCGACCCAGCGCGTGCTCGGGCGTCCGAACGCTCACAACGTCCGCTATCTCGCCTCCAAGCGCGACCGTGCCGGCCATTTCATCGACATGGACGCGCTGATGGCGCGCGCCGCCCCGACGGATTGACCCCGGTCTCGTTTGCGATCAGGCCAGGCTGATGCCCGAGCCCGATAATACCCTCCCCGGCAGTCCCGAACGCTGGCCGCTCGCCAGCGTCTGCGCGATCGTGTTCATCGCCTGGCTGGCCCTGTCCTGGCCCTGGCTCTCCGGCAGCGTCACCATCCCCTGGGATGCCAAGGCGCATTTCCATCCGCAGCTCCAGTTCCTCGCCGATGCCTGGCACAAGGGTCTCTCGCCCTTCTGGACGCCCTATGTC
>NZ_JAELTI010000177.1 GCF_016428755.1 Allobosea sp. ASV33 | reverse complement strand
GTGCCGGACCGTCCGCGAGATCGCGCTCGCCCCCATCGCATCGGCCAGGCGGTTGCTGACGAAATGCGCGCCGAAATCGTAGGTGTAACCCTCGGCATCCTTGAAGGAGGAGGCCATGCCGCCGACGGCGCGGCCACCTTCGAAGACCGTGGCACGAATGCCGCGGCGTTCCAGGTCATAGGCTGCGGTGAGGCCGGCGATGCCGGCGCCGATGATCGCGACAGGCTTGGCGAGGCGGCGCCAGACGGACGGCGCCTGCACGGCAATATTCATGGCGGTCGCTCCGCTGTCATCGACCGTTGTCGACGGCTAACTACCTAGCAGGAGCGGATGAATTCGGATTTGCTGGGAAGCTACAATCGAAGACCCAAAATATAATGGATCGTTAAGCTTAATGGCGCTCGCTGATTGGAGGCCGCTACCTCGTAAAGCCCTCATCCTGAGGAGCCGCAAAGCGGCGTCTCGAAGGGTGGTCAAGATGTCTCCGGAGCCTCCTGAAACATCCTTCGAGACGAAGCCTGACGGCTGCTCCTCAGGATGCGGGCTGAGAGACGTTCAGCGATCTTTCAACGTGGCGGCGCATTCTTCACGCGGGCCAGGACCAGCGGCATGGCAAGCCCAATGACGACGAAGCGCACGAGGTGGTGCGCGCCGACATAGAGCGTGTCCAGCCCCATGGCGAAGGCGAGCATCGCCATCGCTTCCAGCCCGCCCGGCGCAAAGGCCGCCATGCCGCTGGCATAGGAGACATCGGCGAGCCAGGCCGCCGGCCAGGCGAAGACGAAGGCGACGACGATCGAGACCGCGAAGCCGCCGATGGCCAGCGGAAACAGGCCTTTCAGCTCGTTGCGCGGGATATGCGCGATGCGCCCGCCCATGGTGGTGCCGAGCAGGATCTGCACGGCGATCTGGATCGGCATGGGCAGCGCGCCCTCGACGAGGCCGCTGCAATGCAAGGCAGCACTGGCGAAGGTCGCGCCGAACATCAGCGGGGCGGAGAGGCCGAGCCGCTCGAAGACGAGCCCGAGCGCCAGCCCCGACATCGTCACGCCGAACATCGTGCCGGCATCGACCGATTGGACGACAGGAGCCGGCATGCCGGCCGAGGCGCCGCTGAGCTGCATCACGCTCGGCAAAAGCGCGACCAGAACGAGCAGGCGAAAGAGCTGGACGACCGAGATTCGCCCGATATTGGCGCCCTTCGCCTGCGCGACGGCGAGCACCGTCGACAAGGCGCCGGGCGCTGCGGCCAGGAGGGCGTCGATCCAGGGCCAGCGCGCGACATGGCGCAGATAGGCGCCGGTCGCCAGCATGATCGCGGACACGCCGACGAGCAGGATGAGGAGGGAGGCCGGATAGCGGGCCGCCGCCGCCAGCGCCTCAGGCGTCGCCGCCGAGCCGAGGATCGCGCCGGAGAGGACCATGGTGGAATCGAACCAGGGCCGGCGCAGCGTCGGCAAGGGGCGGATCAGCGCGACGACCGTGCTCAGCAGCATCGAGCCGGAGAGCCAGGCAGCCGGCATGCCGAGCAGCGCGAAGCCGCCGCCCCCGACCGCCGCCAGCGCGATGACCAGAATCTCCCGCCAGAGGATCGTCAGCCGGGTCGTAGGATAGCCGAACGCTTTCATCGCCTTCCCGCCGCACCGCGGACTGGCGGCGCCGGGCGTTCATGGCGACGGCCTCGCGACCGGTCAACCGGGCGGCTCCCTGCTGAGCGCAGGGCCGCCTTGCGTCTCCGGCGCCGGCGTCAGATGGCGGCGAGCGCCTTCTGCAGCCGCGCGACGGCTTCGACCAGATCGGCGGATTTGCGGGCGAAGCAGAGGCGAAGGCCGGTCTCGCCACCGGGACCGAAAGCCGTGCCCGGGGCGAGGCCGACATTGGCGGTGTCGACCAGATCGAGCGCCAGCTTGCGCGAGTCATCGCGGCCATCGACCGAGAAGAACTGGTAGAACGCCCCGACCGGCGCCGACAGCGTGACGCGGTTCGTCGCCTTCAGCCCTTCGAAGATGATCCGGCGCCCCTCGGCCGCGCGCGCGATCTGCTCGGCGACGAAACCCTCGCCCTCGTCGAGGGCGGCGATGGCGCCGCGCTGGACGAAGACCGGCGAGCCCGAGGTCGAATACTGGATGAGGTTCTCGACGATCTGGCCGAAGGCGACGGGCACCTCGATCCAGCCGATGCGCCAGCCGGTCATCGCCCAGTTCTTCGAGAAGGTCTGGACGAAGATGACGCGGTCCTCGGCTTCCATGATGTCGTGGAAGGACGGCGCGCGCTCGGAGCCGTCATAGATGAAGCGGCCGTAGATCTCGTCGGCGACGATCCAGATGCCGTGCTTGCGCGAGAGCGCGAGCAGCGCCTCCTGCTCGGCCTTCGTCGCGGTCCAGCCGGTGGGGTTGGACGGCGAATTCACCAGGATGCCGCGGGTACGCGGCGTAATCGCCTTCGCGAGCCGGTCGAGATCGAGGGTGAAGCGGCCCTGCGCATAGTCCATGGGAACGCAGACGGTCGCCGCGCCGCTGACCCCGACCGCGGCGCCGAAATTCGGCCAGGCCGGAGTCGGGATGAGAATCTCGTCGCCGGGGCCGGCGATCATGCGGACCGCGATCTGGACCGACTGCATGCCGGAGCCGGTGACGTAGAAGCTCTCGGGCGAGAACGGCCGGCCGTAGAGGCGCTGATGATAGCGGGCGAGCGCCTCGCGCAGTTCCGGAATGCCGCGCTGCCAGGTGTAGAAGGTCTCGCCGGCCGCGAGCGAACGCGCCGCGGCGTCGGCGATGAAGGACGGGGTCGAGAGATCGCCCTCGCCGACCCAGAGCGGGATCAGGCCCGGCTTGAGGCGGCCGTGATTGACCACCTCGACGATCCCGCTTTCCGGCGCATTCCGGGCCTCGGGACGAAGCTCGGCAAGCAGGGTGCTGCCCGGCAGGATGGCGCTGTTCATCGGGATCGGCCTCGCGAAAATCGATGCCCCACCTTTAGCCGATCCCGGCGCGGCGAGGCATGAAATCGCGAGATCGGGTCGATCGGCGGCCGTGATGAATCACGGCCGCGCGAGGCTCCGATCAGGCCTGCTTCTGCTTGAGCAGATCGCGGATCTCGCCGAGCAGGACAACATCCTCGGGCTTCGCTGCGGGAGCCTCCGGCTTCGGCGGCTCTTTCTTCTGCAGCTTGTTGATGCCCTTGACCACCAGGAAGAGGACGAAGGCGATGATCAGGAAGTTGATGCCGGCCGTTACGAAATTGCCGTAGGCCAGCACC
>NZ_JAELTI010000176.1 GCF_016428755.1 Allobosea sp. ASV33 | reverse complement strand
GATCGATAGGAGGCTACCATGGAAGAAGATGACGGCATCGTCCGCGAGCCACTGCATCATCGTCATATCGATTTCCGCGGTTGCGCGCGCAGCGACGGGCTGTTCGAAGTCAGCGCACATCTCGTCGACAGCAAGCCGCATGATTTCACGCCGCCAGGCGACACCCGGACCGTGCCGGCGAACGCGCCGATCCACGATCTCGGCCTGACTCTGGTCTTCGACGAAAACATGGTCGTCCATGCCGTCCGAACTTTCATCCGCGCCTATCCCTATCGCCCCTGTCCGGGGGGCGGAGACACGCTCCAGGCCATCGTCGGCCTCACGATCGGCGCCGGCTGGAACAGCGAGATCCGCAAGCGATTGCCGGCCTGCGATACCTGCACGCATCTGAAGGAACTGCTCGGGCCGATCGCGAGCGCGGCCTACCAGACGATGACGATGCGGCGGATGCATCTCCTCGACGCGCGCAATGCGGAGGGCAAGCCGCTCAAGATCGACAGTTGCCACGCCTATGGCGCGTCCCGCAGCATGGTCGAGCGGCTCTGGCCGGAGCATCACCGGCCGAAGGATTGAGATCGAGCGGCTGCGGTGACGGTGCCCGGCCGCCTACCCCGATCTGCGCAGGAAATCCGGAACTGCCGCCACGCGTCGTGTGCGCAGGTCGACCGCGAGCAGCGTCTGTCGGACGGCCGCGACCTGGAAGCCTGCCCGAGTGCCAAGCCAGTGCTCCAGCGAGAAGCTCTTCTCGCCGACATGACTGAGGCGCGCATGCGTGACTAGGATCGCTCCGGCTGCGACGTCGCCATGCCGGGCGACGCTGAGCTCGATCGCCATCCGCCCGATCCCGGTGCGTTCGGTGAACTCCATCGTGTAACCCAGACCGAGCAGCAGGTTGTGCGAGGTGATCGCGGTGCGGGCGATGATCTCCTCGAAGAGGAGCCCGCCGGCATGGTCGAGCTCGGCGGGCCTCACCGGCCCGACCTCGCCGTGAAAGACGCTGCCTGCGTCTCCGCCCCCGCTCGCAGGACTGGAGAGATCACGCGGCAACAGCCGCTCGAGATCCTCGCCGGCGGCATCGGGGAGAATATGAGCGCCCTGTGCCTTTCGGTCGATGGCGACGGCGGAGAGCCGGCCGGCGCTGACCAGCAGATGCGCCACCGCACCATCCGCCGTGCCGCCCCGGATCACCGCCGAGCGAACCTCGACCGCGGCGCCGACGCGTAGCTCCCTATGGTAGCGGATATGGCGTTCCGCGATGACCGCTGCGCCGGGGTTGGGCTTCCCGTCGAGGGTCGCGACGGTCTCGGCGGCGGATTGGAAGCCGCGACCGTAGAAGCGCGCATTCCAGTGGTCGTTGAAATCGCACTGCCAGCGTTCGACGCGGGTGTGATGGGTCGGGATGCCGAGTTGGGCGATATCCATGGGCTCTTCCATGCCGGTCGTTCCGGTGGATTCATTCCGAGGTCGTGCGGAGGAACGGGGCGCCATGGCGCCCCGTCCGCAAGGAGTGGCCGCTTCACTGCATGTGGTTGGGCAGCCAGAGGCTGATCTGCGGGAAGAGCAGCAGGATCAGGATCGCGATCATGTGGCTGATGACATGAGGCAGCATGCCCCAGAACACGTCGCCGACCTTGATCTTCGAGTATTTCGCCACCACGAAGCAGTTCAATCCCAGCGGTGGCGTCACCAGCCCGATCTCGGCCGTCACGATCTTGATGACGCCGAACCAGATCAGGTCGAAGCCGAGCGAGGAGAGCAGGGGGGCCACGATCGGGACCGTCAGGACCAGGATGGCCATCTGGTCCATGAAGAAGCCCATGATCAGGATGATGACCACGATGATCCCGACAATCACCCAGGGCGCGACGTTGAGACCGCCGACCCAGCTGACGAGGCTCTGGGTCGTCTGCGTCAGGGCGAAGAAGGTCGTGAAGACATGGGCGCCCAGGATGATGAGGCCGAGCATGCAGGCCGTCTTCGTCGAGCGGGAGACGATGTCGATCACCTCCTGGCCCGAACGCTTGCCGCGCCAGAAGTAGAGCCCTCCTGCGCAGAAGGCACCGACAGCCGAGGCTTCCGTGGGCGTGGCGATGCCGGTGTAGATCACGCCGGTGACCGCCATCATCAGGATGAGCATCGGCCCGACGAGGCGCAGCGAGGCGATCTTTTCCCGCAGCGTGACCTTCTCCGTCAGCGGTGCGTCCTCCGGGCGCCAGAGCGCGAGTAGATAGACGGTGAGCGCGATCGTGAAGGTGACGATGATGCCGGGAATGACGCCGGCGATCAGCATCCGCGCGATGCTGACATCGGCGAGCATGGCGTAGATGACCATGGCGATGCTCGGCGGGATCAGCATCGAGAGCGTTCCGGAGATCGCGACGACGCCCGACGCCATGCGCTTCTCGTAGCCGTAGCGCAGCATCGCGGGCAGCGAGGTGGCCGAGAGCGTCGCTGCCGCCGCCGTGGAGGAGCCGCAGATCGCGCCGAAGCCTGCGCCGGCAAGCGAGGTGGCGATGCCGAGGCCGCCGCGGACGCGGCCGAACCAGGCGGCGGCCGCCTTGAACAGGTCGTCGGCGATGCCGGAGCGCAGCACGAATTCCGCCATCAGCAGGAACATCGGGATGGTCAGGAATTCATAGGTCGCGGCTGAATCGCGCGGCATGCTGGAGAGAATGCCCAGCAGCGCGTCGGCCCCGCCGATCCAGTAGATACCGACCGAACCCGCGACGATCAGCGCGAAGCCGATCGGGGCGCCCGCCGCGAGGAGCATGAAGAGAAAGATGACGACGATCGCGGCGCTCATTCGACATGCTCTCCGGAAGTATCGGCGACGCCCTTGTCTTCACCGTGGACGGCCAGCTTGAAGCAGTGGAGGAGAAGGCGCAGCGCGAGCACGCCGGCGCCGATGGCGATCGCGGGATAGGAAGCCCAAGCCGGCCAGGCGATGTAGCCGGGCAGGAACTCGCGATTGGCGTAGGCCTTCGTCATCTCCTCGGCGGCGCCGAGCGCGATCACGCCGAAGGCGATGGCCGCGAGCACGCCCCAGATGACGTCGAGCGCGTTTCGCAGGCGCTTCGGCATGATGTTGCGAAACAGGTCGATATTGATGTGGTCGCCGCTCTGGAAGGTGCCGGATATGGCCAGGTAGAGCGCGGCGATCAGCAGGTAATAGGTGATCAGGTCGAAAGCCCAGGGCAGCGGGCGGTGGATTGCGTAACGTGACACCGCGTCGGTGCAGACGATCAGCATGATCGCGATGACGCAGATCGCCGCTATTCGCAGGATCAGGCGCTCGATCGCCGTGATGGTTCTTTGCATTGTTCTTGTCCCCGATTGTGGCCGAACGCTCTTGCCGAGCTTTTTCCTCCCAACACGGCAGAGCGGCCTGAAGCGCTCCCTCGGCGCCTCGTTTTGCGGCACAGGATTTCGCTGTGCGACGCGTTGGACTTTATGAGCAGGGCCCGGGCTGGGCAACCGAGCCCAAGGCGCCGTCACGGCCAGCCAGAGCTTTTACCTATGGCTGGGACCTATGGCCTTCCCGCCGGGATCGGCTTTAAGACGAAGGCAGACAAGGGCCCAGGTAGCGGGCCGGCATCCGGCGCGGTTCAGTCCAGATTGATGTAGACGGCCTTCGGGGAGAGGAAGCCCTCGACATGCTCGCGCGAGCCCTTCCAGCCGTAGCC
>NZ_JAELTI010000175.1 GCF_016428755.1 Allobosea sp. ASV33 | reverse complement strand
GATTCGCACCGGCCGCGAAGGCAGGCGTCTCCAGGCCGGCGGCAAGCGCGAGAGCGGCCAGCCCGATACCGAAGGCGAGGGAGCGCGACAGACGCAAACGGTGATACTCGACCCAACGCGACAACGCGGCGCGGCGACACCGTCCTGGCATGCCGGTCCACCCCGGGACGCTATCGCGTCAAGCATAATGGCGCGTTAACGCGGCCGCCCGCGGCGGGCTGCCGAGCCATGGCAGACAGGGTTTGTTTGCCATCATGCCCAGTCGCTTTTGCCGCTGCCCCAGGCATCCGCTACGTTTCAACCGCTGCATCCGTTGCCGGCGAGGCTGCATGTCGACACTGAGCCAGATCGCGCTGTTCGTTCCGGCCTTCGGGATGATGCTGGCGCTCGCGTCCTGTTTCCAGCGGCGGCGCGCGCAGCGTAACGGCGACTGGAATTACCTGACGCCGGGGCCGTTCTTCTGGTTCGGGCTCGTCGCCGGAGTGATCGTGTCGGCTGTGCTGACCCTCGTCGCCGCCGCTGGCAAGGCGCCGGTTCCGATCGCCGTCTTCTTCGTGCTGGTGACGCTGCTGCTGGCCTTTCAGACCATCACCGAGCGCTTGCGCTGGAACGGCAAGCGGATCGAGCGCCGGACGATGTTCCTGCAGGAGCGGCAGCTGTCGTGGAACGAGCTCTCTCGGTTCGGCGTGGAGTGGACGGGCTATGTCTGGATCGCGAGCTTCGACGGGCCGCCGATCCGCTTCTCGCCCTACGATAACGGTTTCGACCAGCTCGTAGCGAAGGTGCGGCGCCATCTGCCCGGCGATTCGCCGCCGGCCGAGACCGTGCCGAAAACGGAACTCGCTCTCGCCCTGGTCAAATCGCGCTGACGCCTCAGCGCTGCGGCGCGATTGCGGGCAGTTCGTTGCCCGGCAGGGAGGCTTCGCTCGTCACGCGCTCGACGCTGGCGCTGCGGCCGCTGGTCGCCAGCGCGACGGTCAGCTTCTCGGCGCGGTCGGGCGCCATCGCCGCCAGCACCTCGGACATCTTGCGCGGGTTCATCTGCTGCACCACCGGCACCAGCACGTCGAGACCCAGCCGGTCGAAGACGCGGGCAGCGTCCTTCGGCTTCATCGACTCGTACATGATGACGAGGTTCTTGATCGCCTTGGCCTCCTCGGCAGCGGCCTTGCCGGCGCCGGGGCCGCTGGTCTTCTCTTCGAGGGCCTTGAGATCGCCGACACGGCCGTCGAGCTTCTTCTCGGCGGAGTTCAGCAGGCGTTCGCGCATCTCGAGCTCGCGCATCCGGCCTTCCAGCTCTTCGCGACGCTCGCCTAGGCGCTCCAGGATCGCCTTCTCGGCAGGCGACACCGGCTGGGCCGTGCCGTTGATGATACCGGCCTTGTTGTTGGGGTTGGCGGCGCGGGCGGCTTCGGCCTTGGCGTCCGCGTCCTTCTTCTCCTGCTCCTTCTTCGGGTCGGGAGCGGGCACGGAGCCGGTCGTTTCGGGATCGAAGACGTTGGGCGGGGTCTTGCCCGGATGCTTGGCCGCGGCCTGCGCGAAAAGCGGCGCGGCCGCCGGGATATGGCCGGGCGCGGGCTCCGCCGTCCAGGCAAGCAGCTTCAGCGCCAGGAGACCCATGGCGCCGAGAATCACTGCCGGCAGGAGGCGGGGCCGTTCGATCACGCAGCCTGTTCCTCGAGGCGGCGTGCCGCGCGGGCGCGGATGGCGGCGGCGGACTGGGCCGCGCTTTCAAGGCGCGAAACCGGGGGCGCCGCCGCCGGCGTCTCGGCTGCCGCCTCCTTGGCGCCGACCAGGGTCGCGGCGCTGACGATCTGGCCGATGCGCTCCATCACCGCCTGGCCGGCCTCGACCTGGGCGGCGAGATCGGCGGCGTAGCGCTCGGCGGTGCGCAGGCGGTCTTCCAGGGTGCGATCGCAATCGCCCAGGGTCGACTTCAGGCCGGCGATGGCGCGCTCGGCATTGTCGGTCGCGGTGATCAGGGCGCCGACGGTCTGGCGCATGCCGGCCTCGTCCGTCTTCAGGCGCTCGATGCGCTTGGTCAGGATGAAGCAGGTGATGATGGTGGCGACGAGAAGGCTGGCGACCAGCACGTCGGCGATGAGGTTGATCGTCATGGGCCCTCTTAGGTCGTGGCGCCGAGATGGCTGGCGAGGCTGTCGAAAGCGGCGATGGTGGTCTTGGAGCGGCGCAAGGGGTTGACGACCTGCACGGCGATCTTGTCGTCGACCCGGCCGATCCGGCCCTCGGTTACGATGAAGTCGCCGCAGCGCAGCGAGACGATCGAATCCGGGCGGGCGTCGAACATCAGCGTGTCGCCGATCTCCAGCTTCATGACGCGCTTAAGGGGCAATTGCGTCTCGTGCAGCACGCAGGTGACGTCGACATCGGCCTGCCAGACCTCGGTCGCGAGATGGTTCTCCCAGATGGGATCGCGGCCCAGCTTCTCGCCCATGAAGCTTTCGAGCAGCAGTTCGCGGATCGGCTCGATGGTGGCGTAGGGCAGGACGATGTGCAGCGCGCCGCCGCGGCCTTCCATGTCGAACTTGAGCTCGACGCGGATGGCGGCGTTGGCGGGGCGGGAGATCGAGACGAAGCGCGGATTGGATTCGACGCGGTCGACATTGAAGCGCACCGGCGAGAGCGGCTTGAAGGCGGCTTCGGCGTCGCTCAGGACGAGCTCGATGACGCGGCGGACCATCCGGATCTCGATGGAGGTGAAGGGGCGGCCGTCGATGCGCGGCGCCGGCTGGCCGCGCTTGCCGCCGAACATCGCGTCGAGAACGGAATAGATCAGCGCGGATTCGATGGTGATCAGGCCGAAATTGTCCCATTCCTCGGCTTTGAACACCGAGAGCAGGGCCGGCTGCGAGATCGAGTTGACGTAGTCGCCGAAGCGCACGGAGCGGATGCTCTCCAGCGTGACCTCGACATTGTCCGTGAAGAAGTTGCGCAGGCTGGTCGAGAGCAGCCGCACCAGACGCTCGAAGATGATTTCGAGCATCGGCAGGCGTTCATAGGCGACCGAGCCGGAATCGACGATCGCCTGGATGCCGTTGCGGGACGTACCGTCGTCGCCGCTGGAGAAACCGAGCATCGTGTCGATTTCTTCCTGCGACATCAGGCGGTCGGTACCGCCTTCCTGTTCGCCATCCTCCTCGATGACGTCAGGCATCGCCGCCCAGCCGGCCGCCATCCCTTCCGGGGTCAGCGGCTCGTCGCTCGGCGTGTTCTTGTCGCGCTCGGTGCTCATGGTTCCGCCGTCATCTCGGTGCGGTCAGCCGGGTTTCGGCTCACTGGACCAGCAATTCCTTGAACAGCACGGCGTCGACCTTGGCCGGGTAGACGGTCAGGTTGACGCGGCGCAGCAGCTCTTCCTTCAGGCGGAACATGCCGGCCGAACCTTCGAGATCGGCGGGACGCAGCTCGCGCATGAAGACCTGGAAGGCGTCCTCGACGCGCGGCAGCAGCGGCTTGACCTCGTCGGCGGCCTTCGCGTTGGCGATTTCCAGCACGACCTTGATCTTCATCACCGGCTGGCGGTCCTGCTGGCCGCCGTTGGACATGCTGATCATCATGTCCTTCATGTCGAGGAAGGCGACGGGGTTCTTGGCCTTGGCCGCGGCTTCGGCGGCTGCGACCTGCTCGGGCGAGGGCTTCTTCAGGAAGAACCAGCCGCCACCGCCGGCAGCCGCCAGCAGCACGACGCCGCCGATGATCATGAAGAGCTTCTTCTTGCTCTTCGGCGCCTCTTCGCCGGAGGCGCCTTCCTCTTCCTTCTTGGCTTTCTTCGCCATCTCGTCACGCGCCCCGGGCCGTCGGGCCGCCTTCTGCCGCCCCTGAGGACACCTTCGCCAGTTACGGTTAACGCGTCGTTAAGGGCGGCAGAATTTGCCGGGCGTTTCTTGCCGCTGCAGCAGCCCGTGCCGGGTGCCGGTGGGGGGTGTGTTTCGGTCGATATTCAACAATATCAATATCTTGCCTGGATTAACCATCTTGGCATGCCGCTTGCCGGTATGGGGCC
>NZ_JAELTI010000174.1 GCF_016428755.1 Allobosea sp. ASV33 | reverse complement strand
GCCGGGATGAGCGTCAGCTATGGCGGCATCCGCCAGACGCCGGAGGAGATCGTCAGCGAGGCCCGCGAGCAGCAGGCCGACATCATCGGGCTCTCGATCCTCTCGGGCTCGCATCTGCCGCTGGTGCGCGACGTCACGGCGCGGCTGCGCGTCGCCGGCATGAACGTTCCCGTCGTGGTCGGCGGCATCATCCCGCCCGACGACGAGAACGCCTTGCGCAACATGGGCGTGGCGCGGGTCTATACGCCCAAGGATTTCGCGCTGGACGGCATCATCGCCGATGTGGCGGGGCTGGCGGCGAAGGGGGGATAAGCTGCTGTCATCCCGTTCGCGCTGCGGCACGCAGTGCTGCTGCGCAGATGCGGGACCGCGCGACGAGAAGGCGCCTTTTTCCTGAGAACGGTCCCGTGTCTGCGCAGCGGCGTTGCACGCCGCAGCGCGCACGGGATGACGCCCCTCAGACCATCCCCACGCTCTTGAGCTGCTGATAGGCCTTCAGAATCTCCTGGAGCGTGCCCTCGCGCGAGCGGTCGCCGCCATTGGCGTCCGGATGGAAGCGTTTCACCAGTTCCTTGTAGCGCGCCTTGATCGCAGCCGAATCGGCGGTGTCGTCGAGCCCCAGTGTATCCAGCGCCTTGCGGGCCACGATTCCGACACGCGACTCCGGCTGGGCCGCCTGCTGCTTGTTGCGGGCGCCGAACAGGTTGAAGGCGTCGTGCATGTCGGCGGCCTCGGCGTCGCTGCTCGCCTTGCGTCCGCGCTGCGCCATCCGCGCGGCCTTCGAGTTGACGCCGAGCTTCCAGGTCGGCCGGTGGCCGATCTCCTCCTGCTTGGCGTACGCGGCGAGCGCGTCGTCATCCATGCCGGCGAAATAATTGTAGGTCGCGTTATAGGCCTTCACATGCTCCATGCAGAACAGGAAGAACTGGCCCTCGCGGCCACGCCCCTTCGGCGCGCGGAATTCGCCGGCGCGCTTGCAGCCGGGATGGTCGCAGCGCGGCGCATCGCTTTCCAGCGGCGCTTCCGCCTCGGAAGCGCCGATCCTGATGCTATCGAAAAGGCGTGAGTTGATGTTCATCGTCGACGGGTTATGAGACGCAGAGGCTAGGGCCGGCAAGTGCGATGCGACACATCGCCGAACCGACGAACAATCATGGCAACGGTGGCACGATCATGACCTCAATCAGCGAAAGAATCACGCAAAAGCTGACCGAGGCCTTCGCGCCACAGGCGCTCAAGGTCATGGATGAATCGCACCAGCATCAGGGCCATGGCGGCTGGCGCGAGGGCGGGGAGACTCATTTCAGGGTGGATATCGTGTCGGAAGCCTTTTCCGGCAAGTCCCGGCTGGAGCGTCACCGCCTCGTCAACGCCACGCTGGCGCAGGAACTCGCCGACCGGGTGCATGCCCTGGCGATCACGGCGAAGGCTCCGGGCGAAGGCTGAGCTAGCTCGGCGCGGACGCTGCAGCCTTCGGCTCAGCCGGTGCGGCGATGTAAATCACCAGCGCGGCGGCAAGCGCAGCGCCCATGAAGACGAACAGCCAGCCGAAGGTCACGTGCGGGTCGTAGCCCTGCCTGTCCAGCGTATTCACGAGGCGCCCCGAGAGCCACTGCATTACGCCCGCCCCGCCCATGAAGACGAAATTCATGAAGGTGACGCCGCGGCCGATCTCCTGGGGCGTCATGAAGGCGCGCGCATGCGCCATCACCACGGCATAGGTAACGCCGAACAGGCCGATCGCGAGCAGCAGCCCAACCGCGAGGCGGGACGATGCCTCGCCCCACAGCGCCAGCGCGAAGCAGGCCAGGATGACGGCCACGGCAAAGGCGATAACCGTCGGCTTGGCGCCGATCCGCCGATAGAGCGGCAGCACCAGCAATGCGCCCAGGGCGATGATGCCTCCCATGGCCATCGCCGCATAGCTCGTGGCGGCGAGATCGAAGCCATGCACCGTCTGGAGATAAGGCGCGATCCACAGGCCACGGATCGAGATCGTGACGCCGTAGCTCACGAAGGTGATGGGGAAGATCAGCCAGAGCGGCCGCTTCACCACGATCTGCTTGATTCCGCCCAGCAGCGAGACATGCCGTTGCGGCGTGCCAGGGAGCGGCGGCGGGTCCTTCAGCAGCAGCATAACCAGCAGGGCGATGAACGCCACGATTCCGGAGAGGCCGAACACGGTCGCGCGCCAGCCATAGGCCGACAGGAAATACGCGAGCGGCGCGCCGCTCAAGGGATCGCCGATCGAGCCGAAGCCGATCAGGAAGGACGACATCGTCGCGAAATGCCGCGGCGAATAGAGCCGCGCGGCCAGGTAGAAACCTGACATCAGGATCGGCGCGCAGCCGATGCCGATCAGCGCGAGCGCCGTCAGGGCCGTGAGATAGTTGCGCGACAGGCCGAAGATCACCGTTCCGGCCAACGCGACCAGAAGGAACCCGGCCAGCGTCCGCCGCGGGCCGATCCGGTCGAGCGCATAGCCGACCGGGAATTGCGAGAGCGCGAACGCGATGAGCCAAGCGGCCTGCAGGCTGCCGAGCTGTCCCTGGTCAAGCCCGAGATCCCGCGTCAGGTCGCCTGAGATCACGGCCAGGAACGCGCGGAAGAACTGGCTCAGGATATAGGCCAGCAGCAGGACGACGAAGCTCGTCACGAAGGGTCGCTTTCGCTTGGATCATCGCGCGTCCCGCCGGGCGCGACAACGATGATCCATCACATTGTTATCGCATCGGCCCGAAAGGCGGATTCGACTCATCGAGCCGACGCTATTGCGGCCCGCGCTCCGGCAAGCCCTGTTCGCGAGGCTGGATCCCGGAAGCCCGCCTCACTTGATCCGTTCGAGCACGGACACGTAGTTGGCGACCGCCGCTCCACCCATGTTGAAGATGCCGCCGAGGCGCGGGCTGTCGAGCTGCATGCC
This sequence comes from Allobosea sp. ASV33, assembly GCF_016428755.1. Taxonomy (GTDB): domain Bacteria; phylum Pseudomonadota; class Alphaproteobacteria; order Rhizobiales; family Beijerinckiaceae; genus Allobosea. The sequence goes on along the minus strand of NZ_JAELTI010000174.1, from coordinate 1,341 downwards.
CTCCGGCGCTTCGCCGGTGAGCTGCATGGCCGAGAGCACATGCATCGAGACGCCGGTCGCACCGATCGGGTGGCCCTTGGCCTTGAGGCCGCCAGAGACGTTGACCGGCAGCTTGCCGTCCTTCTGCGTCCAGCCTTCCTTGATCGCGCGGGCGCCGTCGCCCTCCTTGGTCAGGCCCATCGCCTCGTATTCGATGAGTTCGGCGATGGTGAAGCAGTCATGCGTCTCGACGAAGGAGAGATCGTCGAGCGTCACGCCGGCCTTGGCCAGGGCCTGCTTCCAGGCAAGCGCGCCGCCTTCGAACTTCAGAATGTCGCGCTTCGACATCGGCAGGAAATCCTGGACATGGGCCATGCCGCGGAAGCCGACGGCGCGGCGCATCCGGAGCGCCGTCTCCTCGTCGGCCAGGACCAGCGCCGCGGCGCCGTCCGAGACCAGCGAGCAGTCGGTCCGCTTCAGCGGCCCGGCGACATAGGGGTTCTTCTCGCTCTCCTCGCGGCAGAACGCATAGCCCAGGTCCTTGCGCATCTGGGCATAGGGGTTCGCGACGCCGTTCTTGTGGTTCTTCGCCGCGATCATCGCGAGCGCATCGGACTGGTCGCCATGGCGCTGGAAATAGGCCGCCGCGATCTTGCCGAAGACACCGGCGAAGCCGCCCTGCACCTCGCTATCCTCAGGCAGATAGGAGGCCTTCAGCAGGTTCTTGCCGATCTCGGGGCCGGGCGTCTTGGTCATCTGCTCGACGCCGACGACGAGCACGACCTTGGCATCGCCCGCCTTGATCGCCCGCACGCCCTGATGCACCGCGGCCGTGCCGGTGGCGCAGGCGTTCTCGACGCGGGTCGTCGGCTTGAAGCGCAGCGCCGGATCGGCCTGCAGCACCAGCGAAGCGGTGAAATCCTGGGCCGAGAAGCCGGCGTTGTAATGGCCGAGCACGATCTCGTCGACCTCGTCGGCGGTGATGCCGGCATCGACCAGGGCCTCGACCGCCACCCGCACAATCAGGCTTTCGACGGTCTCGGCATCCTGCTTGCCGAACGGTGTATGGGCCCAGCCGACGATCGCAGCGCTCATGGCGAAATCTCCCTTAATGTGCAGCTACACGTTATCTTGGCAGCCTTGGGCCGCCCGGCAAGCCGGTATCCGCGCATGGTGGCCGTGCACGGATCGGCTGGCGGGCTTCGGCTTTCAGAACTAGCCGCCCCGCCCGCTCACCGCAACGCCAGCGAGAGCAGCAGCCCGACCCCGCCGACGATCATCGCCATGCCCAGCATCTCGCGCCGGCTCGTGCCCTCGGCGAACAATTTGCGCGAGGCGATCTGCGCCAGCGGCACCTCGATC
>NZ_JAELTI010000173.1 GCF_016428755.1 Allobosea sp. ASV33 | reverse complement strand
CCTGCGCACCGTATCGGTTCCGGTCATGAAGCGGTCTTTTCGTTGTCGAGGGTGCGCCAGGGCAGAAGGAAGGGCTCGCCGGCATGGGCGCCGCGCAGGGCCTGGATGCCGAAGACCTGCGCGAGCCTGACATCGTCGAGAACTGCGGCGGGAGACCCGTCGGCGATCAGCCGGCCGTGGTCGAGCAGGAGGAGCCGGTCGCAGAAGCGGGCAGCGAGCGTCAGGTCGTGCAGCACGACGACCACGCCGGTGCCTTCGCCGCTGATCCGGCGCAGCAGTTGCAGGGTATCGAGCTGATGCCGCGGATCGAGCCCCGCCAGCGGCTCGTCCGCGAGGAGATAGGGCGCCTCCACCGCCAGCGCCCGCGCCAGCAGGACGCGACGGCGCTCGCCACCCGAGAGCGTGCCAACCGCGCGGCCGGCGAAGCCGGCGACATCGCAGAGCCTGAGCGCCCGCGTGATCGCCTCCCGGTCAGCGTCACCGGCGTCGGTGAAGGGGCGCCGATGCGGCAAGCGGCCGAGCCCGACCAGGGCCTCGACGGAGAGAGCTGGTGGCGCTTCGCCACCCTGGGTCAGAAAGGCGACGCGGCGCGCAAGCGTGCCCCGCCCTAGAGCACGCGCCGAGGCGCCGTCATAGTCGACGCTGCCACGGTCCGGCGCGAGCAGCGCCGCCAGCACCCGCAGCAAGGTCGTCTTGCCGGCGCCGTTGGGCCCGATCAGGCCGAGCAACTCGCCAGGCCGGATCTGCGCGTCGACCTCTTGCAGAATCGATTTGCCGCCGAGCGAAACCGTGATGCCGGACGCCATGATCGCCATCACAAGGCCTCCCGGCGCAGGCGCTGCACCAGCGCGAAGAGGAAGGGCGCGCCGATCAGCGCGGTCACCACGCCGAGCTTGAGCTCCGGCCGGATGGGCATGAGCCGCACGCCGATATCGGCCGCAAGCACGAGAATGGCGCCGCCGAAGCCGCTGGCGATGAGCAACCGGCCCGGCCGATGGCCGACCAGCGGGCGCAGCAGATGCGGCACGACGAGGCCGACGAAGCCGATCGCGCCGGTCACGGCAACCGCGCTGCCGACGGCGAGCGCCGCGCCGCCGATCAAGCGTGCCCTGAGCCAGCCGAGATCGAAGCCGAGGCTGGCCGCCGTGTCCTCGCCGAGGCCGAGCGCATCGAGCGCCGGAGCCGTCGAGGCGAGCAAGGCCCAGCCGAGCAGCATCAAGGGCAGGACGAGGGCGACGTGGTTCATGCTGCGATCCGCCAGCGAGCCCATCAACCAGAACACGATCTCCAGCGCCGCATAGGGGTTGGGCGCGAGGTTCAACGCGAGCGCGGTCGCCGCTCCCGCGAAGCTGTTGAGCGCCACGCCCGCGAGGATCAGCGTGGTCGTGCTCGCGCCGCGGCCGAGCAGGATGAAGAGGATCACCGTTGCCACGAGCGCGCCAGCGATGCCGCCGAGCGGCAGGGCGAGCGCGAGACTGGCGGAGAGCCCGCTATAGAAGACGAGCACGGCACCGAAGGCGGCGGCGCTGGAAATGCCGATCACGCCGGGCTCGGCCAGCGGATTGCGTAGCAGCCCCTGCATCGCCGCGCCGGCCATGCCGAGGCTGAAGCCGACGAGCGCGCCGAGTAGGGCACGCGGCAGGCGCAGTTCGTAGAGCACGAGCGCCGGCAGGCTTTTCTGCCCCGCGAGGAGGTCCGTCACCGCCGGGCCGAGCGGTAAAGGCGCATAGCCGACGGCCATGGAGATCGCGGTCATCGCCAGAGTGGCGAAGGCGAGCGATCCCAGCAGCGGCGCCGGCCTGAAGCCGGGTGAAGCATCCGGCATCATCGCTTCTCCTCCACGGCACGCACCAGCAATTCGATCGCGTCGAGCACGCTCGGCCCGGCGCAGGTCCAGAGCCGCGACGGCAGCGCGACGAGCTTCAAGCGACCACCGAGCCGGTCGATCACGGGATGATGCAGGATCTCGTGCGCCAGCGACGGCGGACCGTCCGGGGTCTCGTTCAGGATCAGGATCTCGGCGCCACCGAGCGCCACGGTTTCGAGCGCGATCTGGCCGTAGCTCTCGACGCCCAGCTCCGCGGCGATGTTGATGAGGCCGGCACGGGTCAGGATTTCGTCGACGAGCGAACCGCGGCCGACCGTGAAACCGCTGGGGCGCAGCACGATCGCCCGCAACGGCCTGTCGACGCGGCGCGCCGCGAGCGCCTGAAGGCGTTGTTCGATTTCGGCGAGCAGCGCCTGCCCGCGCGCGGACTCGCCGAGCAGATCGGCCATCTCGGCGACCTGCGTCTTCATCTCCGCGAGATTGCGGGGAACGCCGAATTCCCGGACCCCGACACCGACACGCCCGAGCAGCGAAACCGTCGCGCGCGTCGTGTAAGTGCCGGCGACGACGAGATCGGGTTTGAAGCCCAGCACCTCTTCGGCGAGGCCGTGATTGGCCGGGATCCCGCGAGCGGCCTCGGCCATGTTGGCGTTGCGCGGGTCCTGCGACAGCCATGTCACCGAAGCGATGCGTGCGGGATCGGCCAGACGCAGCACGAGCTCGTCCGTGCACATGTTGAGCGAGACGATGCGCGCCGGCCGCTCGACAGCAAGCGCAGCCGACATCGCCGCGCCGGAGAGCGCGACGATGATCAGACCAGCGCGGCGCAGGCGCCGCAGAATGAGGGCAAACGTCATCCGCCGAAGGCCACCTTGACACCGCCGAAAGCACCGAGGCCCGGCGCGAGGAAACCGACCGGATTCTCCCAGCGCTTGTCGAAGAGGTTATCGATCCGCCCAAACACCGTCACCTTGTCGGTCGCCTTGTATTCCGCGGCGAGGTTGACCAGCGTCGCCCCCTTGGCGTTCAGGCGGCGCACCGAGAAGTCGCGATTGCCGTCCACCCACGAACCGATATGGATCAGCGTCGCCGAGAGGCTGAGCTTGTCGATCGGCAACCAGGTCGCGGTCAGGCTCGCCTTGTGGCGGGGCCGGCGCAGCAGTTCCTGCCGCGCGATCTCGTCCTTGGCGAGGGTGAAGGTATAATCCCCGCGGATCCGGAACTGCGGCGATATCTCCAGCGCCGCAAAGGCCTCGACGCCCTTGGTCCGTGCCCTGCCGACATTGGCGTAGGAATCGCCCCTGGCATTGGTGACGATCAGGTTGTCGATGTCGTTCTGGAACCAGGTCGCGCCGACCAGCAGGCGCTTGTCGAAGAGCGGCTGCTCCAGGCCGACATCCCAGCCGCGGCTCTGCTCGGGCTTGAGGTCGGGATTCCCACGGAAATTGAAGCCCGGACGATAATCGACGAAGAGCTCGTTCAAGGTCGGCGCCTTGAAGCCGGTGCCGTAGCTGGCCTTCAGCTTGGTCTCGCTGCCCGGCACGATCATCGCCGGCGCGACGCGCCAGGTCGTATGGGCGCCATAGGCCTCGTCGACGTCGTGGCGGATATTGGCCGCGAGGAAATAGCGGTCCTGCAGATTGCCCTGATATTCGAGGAAGCCGGCCTTGTTGCCGTTGGAGGCGACGAGGCTCGTCGTATCCAGCCTCTCGCGCTCGTATTGCAGGCCCATGATGACGTTATGGCCCTTGGCGAGTTCGAGATTGCCGCGCCAATCCAGCTTGGTGCGCTCGCCGAGATACTCGGTCGGCAATCCGAGCAGGCCGGTCATCGACGGTGTCCGCGACGACCGATCCTGGTTGGAATAGGAGACGCCGAAGGTGTTGACGAAACGGCCACCGAGCGGATCCCAGACGATCTCGCCGCGGGTGAAGGCCTGGGCATAGTTCTGGCCGGAGCGATAGGCGGTCGGGCGGCTCGGGAAGCCGGAATCATAGGCCGACAGGAACTTGCCGTCGGTATAGCGGCCGACCCAGTTGAGGCTCAGCGTATCCGAGAGCGCGACGCCGATACGGCTGGAATAGGTGTAGGAATCATAGGCGTTCGGCCTCACCCGCCTGCCCGGCACGATCAGGCGGGGCGGGACCGAGTCGGTCGAATCCGAGCGCGTATGGGCCACGTTGAAGGCGTAGTTGAAGCGGTTGTCCCCGCCGCTTAACCCCAAGGATTGGTTGAAGGTGCCGTGCGATCCGGCCTCGACGCGCGCGCTCACTCTCGGCGGGCCCTCGCCGCGCTTCGTCGTGATCGAGATCACGCCGCCGATCGCATTGGCGCCGTAGAGGCCGCTCTGCGGGCCGCGCAGCACCTCGATGCGCTCGATATCCTCGGTCAGCATCGAGCCGAAATCGAAGGAGCGGTTCGGCGTCGAGGGATCGTTCGCCTCGATGCCGTCGATCAGCACCTTGACGTGATTGGAATTGGTGCCGCGCATAAAGACCGAGGTCTGGCCGCCCGGCCCGCCGATCTGGACGATGTTCAGCCCCGGCACGGCGGCGAGTGCCTGCGGCAGGGTGCGGCGC
>NZ_JAELTI010000172.1 GCF_016428755.1 Allobosea sp. ASV33 | reverse complement strand
GGCGCAGCCCAGCGCCACGATCGATTTGCCAGGCAAGGACACCCTGCTATCGTCATCCTAGGCATCGAGCCAAACGGCCGGCCGGGGAGAAGCGTCGATGATGAACCTGTTCGATATCATGCAATCGGCCCAGAGCGGCCAGGCGCTGCCGAATCTCGCCCAGCAATACGGCCTGACCATGCAGCAGATGCAGGCCGCGCTCGACGCCCTGCTGCCCGCCTTCTCGATGGGGCTGCAGCGCCAGACGCGCGACCCTTACGCCTTCGGCTCGCTGGCGCAGATGATGACCGCCTCGCCCTATGCAAGGTTCTTCGAGGCTGGCGGCTACGGCATTCCGGCCGGCGCCCAGAACGCCGGCAACGACGTGCTCAGCCAGCTCTTCGGCTCGCGCGAGGTCAGCCAGGCGATCGCCGCGCAGGCGGCCGCGACCAGCGGTGTCTCGCAGGCCATCCTCAAGCAGATGCTGCCGGTCATCGCCGCGATGCTGATGGGCGGCCTGTCCAAGACCTCGAGCAACGAGGGACTGGGCGGCATTCTCGGCCAGTTCGCCGAAATGATGCGCGGCCAGATGCCGGGGATGCAGCCCACGCCGCCGCAGCCGCAGATGCCGGCCAATCCGTTCGAGGCCATCCTCAAGGGCATGTTCGGCCAGGGCGGCCAGCCGCAGCCTTCTCCGCAGGCCGCTCCCTCCGACCCGTTCGGCGGGCTCGGCCAGATTCTCGGTGGCATGTTCGGCGGCATGGCTCCGCAGCCTGCACCCCAGCCGGCGCCGGCTCCCCGCAGCGCACCGCGGCGTGCGCCCGCGCCGGAACCCGAGCCGGAGGAGGCAGCTCCCTCTTCCGCCGCCAATGGGCCAGGCTCAATCGGCCTCGACGCGCTCAACCAGATGTTCGAGCATGGCCGCCAGATCCAGGACGATCACCAGAACGCGCTGAAGTCGATTCTCGACGCCATGCTCGGCGGTGGGCAGGATCGCCGCTGAGGCGGCTTCAGCTCTTCATCTGCTGAAGACATGAAAAAGGGCGGAAGCACGAAGCTCCCGCCCGCAGGTACGCTGTCGCCAAGGGGTCAGGCGCAGCGTGCAACCGTGATATCGGCCTTCGCGGCCAGCATCGGCACCGCGCCGGCATGGCGCAGGGCATGATCGCGACGCGCGGCGGCGAGATTCGACGAGGAGCGCGAGCGTTCGGCCAGAACGGCGGACGGGTCGTCCAGCCAGGAGGCCGCCAGCGCGCCGTCGATATCGGAGCGCACGAGGCCGATATCCTTGAGGCCGCGCTCGTCGAGCTCGGCGCCCAGGCGCATCACCTCACGACGATGGATCAGCGCACGCACGAGTTGGATCGTTCCGGCAGCTCCGATGGCGGCAACACGCGTGACGCCGGCCGAAACGGACGAGAGCGACTTCGCGGCAATGGTCATGAGCAGCATGACGGCCTCCTTTGGCAGTGCGGAACGTGGATCTTGGCTCCTCCATCCCGCCCGGACGCGCCATTGACGGAAGGCTTTGGAGAGCATCCGGACCTTAGCGAGGCTCTGGCCATCAGCCAAACGAATGGTTATGATGTCTCGCAACACTGATATTGATGAACAGTGACGGGGATCGCCCATGGCCCATGTGCTCGATGCCGATCAGCTCAAGACCTTCGTCGCGATCGCCGATACCGGCTCCTTCACCCGCGCCGCCGAGATCGTCTTCAAGACGCAATCGGCCGTTTCCATGCAGATGAAGCGGCTGGAGGAGCGGGTCGGGCGCCCCCTGTTCGGGCGCGACGGGCGCCATGCCAAGCTGACCGAGGATGGCGAGCGCCTGCTCGACTATGCCCGCCGGATCGTGCGGCTCAATCTCGAATGCGTCGCCTCCTTCGCCGATGCGGATCTCAAGGGCCGCATCCGTCTCGGCGTGCCCGACGACTATGCCGACCGCTACCTGCCGGAGATCCTGGCGCGCTTCGCCCATTCGAATCCGCGCGCGGAAGTAACGGTCGTCTGCGAGCCGACGCCGATGCTGGCCGAGCGGATCGCGACCGGCGATATCGACCTCGCGATCATCACCCATGTCGAAAGCCGCGGCCAGGGCGAGATCATCCGCATCGAGCCGCTGCTCTGGGTCACCTCGGCACGCCACAGCGTGCATGAGGAAGACCCGCTGCCGCTGGCGCTGGGGCGGCCAACCTGCAACTGGCGGCAGGCCGCGGTCGATGCGCTGGAATCGAAGGGGCGGCGCTTCCGCGTGCTTTATGCGAGCTGGAACTCGACCGCGGTCGGCGCTGCGGTGCTGGCCGGGCTCGCGATTTCGGTGCTGCCGGAGAGCGCGGTCAGGCCCGGCATGCGCATCCTCGGCCCGTCCGAAGGCTTTGCAACCTTGCCGTCCTGCAAGATCGGCCTGCTGCGGACCCGCTTCGACCCCTCCGTTCTGTCGAACGCGCTGGCCGAGCACATCATCCAGAGCCTCGACAACCTGGCGAGCTTCAAGACGGCGGCGGAGTAGGCGCCGGCCGAAATCAGTGCCCGAAACCGGCCGCCACGGACTGGAAGAAGCCGGCGACCGACTGGCCCATCTGCGTCGCGCCTGCGACGATCGTCAAAGAGACCAGGCAGGCGATAAAGCCATACTCGATCGCCGTCGCGCCGCGTTCGTCGCGAAGAAAAGCAGCAGAGCTGGCGCGGAACTGATCCATGCCGCAAGGTTATCACTGCGAACTACCGCGAAATCGTTAATCTCCCCGCTGCAATGCGGCGGATTTCGCTTTTTTTGAGTCGGCAGAGCTACAACGCCAATTCGGTAAGAACCGGCTCGACGGCTCCGCCCCATTCGCCACGATAGCGCGCGACGAGTTTCTGGGCGAGCGTCTGCTCGCGCTGCACGATCTCGGACAGGGGATCGAGGTAAACGCCCTCATCCCTGCCGGCGGCATCGCGGTGCCCCCGACGAGCAAGACCGGCGCGCGACAGTTCCAGCACCTCGCCGGCAATCTCGCCGAGCTTGCGCCCGCCAATGGTAGCCGCGAGACCCTCGCGCGGAACCGCATCGCGCAGCGCCTGACGCTCCGCCGCACTCCAATCCTTGACGAGCTGCCAGGCCGCATCGAGCGAAGTCGCGTCGTAGAGCAGCCCGACCCAGAAGGCCGGCATCGCGGCCAGCATGTCGGCCGGGCCGGCATCGCAGCCGCGCATCTCCAGGAAGCGCTTGAGCCTGACTTCCGGGAACAGCGTCGAGAGGTGGTTGGCCCAGTCGGACATCGTCGCCCGCTCGCCCGGCAATTGCGGCAGGCGGCCAGCCAGCAGGTCGCGGAAGGAGGCACCGGCGACGTCGTGATAGGTATCGCCGCGCTTGACGAAATACATGGGCACGTCGAGCGCCCAGTCGACATAACCCTCATAGGACATGCCCTCGTCGAAGGCGAAGGCCAACATGCCGGAGCGCGCCTTGTCGGTATCGCGCCAGATCTCGGACCGCATCGACTGGAAGCCGTTGAGCTTGCGCTCCAGGAAAGGCGAGGAGGCGAACAGGGCCGTGGAGAGCGGCTGCAGCGCCAGCGAGACCCGGAGCTTGCGGACCATGTCCGCCTCGCTGGCGAAGTCGAGATTGACCTGCACGGTGCAGGTCCGGAACATCATGTCGAGGCCCATGGTGCCGACTTTCGGCATGTAATTAGCCATGATCTTGTAGCGGCCCTTCGGCATCACCGGCGTCTCGGCGCGGGTCCAGAGCGGCGAGGCTCCCAGGGCGACGAAGCCGATATCGTGCGGGGCGGCCACCGCCTTGACGTCGGCGAGATGGGCTTGCAGCTCGGCTTCCGTCTCGTGCAGCGTCTCCAGCGGCGCACCCGACAATTCGAACTGCCCGCCCGGCTCCAGCGAGATCGCCCCGCCGCCATCCGGCCCGGCCAGCCCGATGATATGGCCGGCATCGACGATCGGCTCCCAGCCGAGCCGCTGCTGCATGCCTTCGAGCAGGGCGCGGATGCCGCCGGCACCGCCGCGGCCCTCGTAGGGAACGGGAGCGAGATCGCTCCGGTAGAACGGGAATTTCTCGTGCTCGGTCCCGATACGGAAGGACGAGGCCGGTTTCTCGCCGGCGGCGATCCACGCAATCAGTTCGGCCTTGGAACCGATCGGGGTCGAATCGGACACGTCGCGAGCCATGGGCGCTCCGGCAGATGAGACAAGACAGCCGGCCCGCCGCGCGGATGGCGCAGCGGAAGCCGGCAGAGGATGCACAGACATAGGCGAGCGCCGGGCGCTCGACAACGACCGGGATCGTGCATTCGCGCAAAGGCGACCGGCGCTGGCGGCACGCCTGCCCGCCCTCCGCTCAGGCTCTCGGCCAGTCTCCGAGAACCGCCTGGACCAGAGCCAGAGCTGCGACCGCCGCGGTATCCGCCCGCAGGATGCGCGGGCCGAGCGAGATCGGCAGGGTGTTGGGCC
>NZ_JAELTI010000171.1 GCF_016428755.1 Allobosea sp. ASV33 | reverse complement strand
GATCTCGTTCTACCCGTGCCTCTCCACCGGACCCGGCTCTGGCGCCGACGCTTCAACCAGGCCGCGGCGCTAGCCGGCATCGTCTCGCGGGAGACCGGGTTGCCGCTGGCGGCGACGGCCCTGACCCGGATCAGGCGCACCCGCCAGCAGGTGGGGCTGACGCGCGCGCAGCGCGCCGAGAATCTGCAAGGCGCCTTCCACGTCTCCGCAGCGGCGCGCGGGCAGGTCGAAGGCCGGCGCATCCTGCTGGTCGACGACGTGCTGACCACCGGCGCCACGGTCAATGCCGCTTCGCGCGCCCTGTTGCGGGCCGGTGCGAGCGCGGTCGATGTGCTGACCTTCGCGCGGGTCGTGACGGATGGCCGGGAAATCACTACATGAGGGGCATCGCAACGAGAGACGCCGCATCATGCCGCCGGTCACGATCTACACCACCTCCTGGTGCCCCTATTGCAAGGCGGCCAAGGCGTTGCTGATGCGCAAGGGCGTCGCCTTTACCGAGATCGATGTCGACGGCAAGCCCGAGCTGCGCCAGGCGATGACGGCGCGCGCCGGCGGGCGCACCTCGGTGCCGCAGATCTTCATCGGCGGGCAGCATGTCGGCGGTTCCGACGATATCCATGCGCTCGATGCCCGCGGCGAGCTCGACAAGCTCCTGGCGGCCTGACGCCCTCGGCAAACCCGATTGCTTTGATGGTCTCGCGCCACCACCTATGACGACATGATCCGTTACGCCCTCATCTGCGACCACGCCCATGACTTCGAGAGCTGGTTCGCCTCCTCGGCCAGCTTCGAGGACCAGGCGAAGCGCGGCTTCGTCACCTGCCCGGTCTGCAACAGTGCGAAGGTCGAGCGCGCCATCATGGCGCCGAATGTCGCGCGGACCGATCTCGGCCCCAAGGGGCCGGGCCCGGCCGTGGAGGCTCCCGTCCCGGCCGCCGCGGCGCCTGCCTCTGCCCCGGCGCCGGTCGCTCTGATGAGCGAGAAGGAACAGGCCTTCCGCGAGATGGTGGCGGCCCTGCACCGGCATGTCAGCGAGAATGCCGAGCATGTCGGCAAGCGCTTTGCCGACGAGGCCCTCAAGATCCATCATGGCGAGGCGGAAGAGCGTGCGATCTATGGCGAGGCGACGCCGGACGATGCCCGGATGCTGCACGAGGAAGGCGTCGAATTCCTGCCACTGCCGCGGCTGCCGGGCTCGGGGAACTGAAGCGTCTCTCGGCCGTTTCCGATCACGAAACCGCGCTCGCGCCGACTTTCATCGATGCCCGCATGACGGTTTTGTTAGGTTGCGCGAGGCCGCGCGGATGAAAATTTTCGGCGCGGCATCTTAGATTTTTCCGTTTTGGAACAAGGCGCTAACAGCCCGGCGTGTCCCGTCGGAAGGCGCCGTGTCCCCTTCTGAGGCTCCTCCCCCCTTCCGTCCCGGATGAACTTTCTGTTAAGGAATTCGCGGTTCCTTGCCGGCAATCCCGGTTTGCCGCCCTCGGCGATCACGGGTCCGGAACTCAGGAGGTTGCCGCATGAAGCGGACCGCGATTGCTGCTCATGGTCTTCGTTCCGGTGAGACATCCCGGCATGGCAGCAAGGCGATCCCGCTTCTGATCATGCTGGCGGCCCCGGTTCTCGGGGCCTGCAGCATGTCCCCGGTCGAGACGGCCGCGACCTCCGCCGCCGCTCCCGCCGTGAAGGAGCCCGCCAGGGCCCGCAAGCACGCCGTGGCACTGGCCAAGGCCGATCCGCGCGAGAAGGAATGCCTCGTCCGCGCGATGTATTTCGAATCGAACCGCTCGAGCGAGTCGGGCCTGCTCGGCGTCGGCACGGTCGTGATGAACCGAGTCGAATCGGCGAAATATCCCGAGACGATCTGCGGCGTGGTCGGCGCGCCCCGCCAGTTCGCCGCCGGCGTGCTCACCAAGCCGATGACGGACAAGGTCCTGCCGCGCGTCGAGGCCATCGCCGAGGACATCCTCAATGGCCGCCGCAACGAGGCGGTCGGCGCCGCCAAGCACTTCCACATGGCCGGGATGCGCTTCGGCTACAACAACATGCATTACGTAACCGTGGCCGGCGGCAATGCCTTCTACCTGAAGGGCGAGCGTCCCGAGCGCCGCCGCATCGAGGAGCCGACGATCCAGCTCGCCTCGGCCTCCACCACCGCGATACCGCTCACGACGGCATCCTCGTCGGCCAGCACCGCGACCTCCTTCGCCTCGGCACCGCTCGCCTTTGCGCCCGAGGCGCCCACGCCGAAGCTGCCGGCGCTGGAGAGCCCGATCGTCACCCTGATCAAGAACGCGCCGCTGCCGCCCGGCCGGCCGCTCGATCTCGACCTGCCCAAGGCGCATCTGCGCGCCTTCGTCGCGCCGCCCAAGGATGACCGCCGTGTGGCGCTGCTGTCGACGGCCGATATCCGGGGCAGCCTCTCCTCGCGTTCGCGCTGAGTCTTCCTATCCGCTGGCGATCCACGTAGCTCCCATCCTGAGAAGCAGCCGCAAGGCTGTATCTCGACGGCTGCTTCAGCAGGCTTCGGAGCCGGCGGGACCATCCGTCGAGACGCGGTCAACACGGCTCCTGGGGACGAGGGCTGAACGAAAAATCGCGTCAGCCTAACGTCGCAGGGGACATCGCCGAAGCTCTGGCGTTATCTTCGCCGCAGTGCAACATTCAGATTGCTCTGCAAGACGGGGAGACGCCATGACCGCGACGGACAAGGGCGGCCGGGAAACGGCCCAGCGCGACAAGCCGTGGATCTTCCGGACCTATGCCGGCCATTCCGACGCGGCCGAATCCAACAAGCTCTATCGTGGCAATCTCGCCAAGGGCCAGACCGGCCTCTCCGTCGCCTTCGACCTGCCGACCCAGACCGGCTACGACCCGGACCATGTCCTGGCGCGGGGCGAGGTCGGCAAGGTCGGCGTGCCGATCTCGCATCTCGGTGACATGCGGGCGCTGTTCGACCAGATTCCGCTGGCGCAGATGAACACCTCGATGACGATCAACGCGACCGCGGCCTGGCTGCTCTCGCTCTATATCGCCGTCGCCGACGAGCAGGGCGCCGACCGCAAGCTTTTGCAGGGCACGACCCAGAACGACCTCGTCAAGGAATACCTCTCGCGCGGCACCTATGTCTTCCCGCCGCGCCCCTCGATGCAGCTCACCACCGACATCGTCGTGTTCACGGCCAGCGAATTGCCGAAATGGAACCCGACGAATGTCTGTTCGTACCATCTGCAGGAGGCCGGCGCCTCGCCGGTGCAGGAGCTCTCCTTCGCGCTGGCGACGGCGATCGCCCTGCTCGATTCCATCCGCGCCCGCCCGGAAGTGAGCGCCGAGGAGTTCCCCGGCACCGTCGGCCGCATCTCCTTCTTCGTGAATGCCGGGATGCGCTTCGTCACCGAGCTCTGCAAGATGCGGGCTTTCGTCGAGCTCTGGGACGAGATCACGCTCGGCCGCTATGGCATTGCCGATGAAGCGATGCGGCGCTTCCGCTATGGCGTTCAGGTCAATTCGCTGGGGCTGACCGAGCCGCAGCCCGAGAACAACGTCTACCGCATCCTGATTGAGATGCTGGCGGTGACGCTGTCCAAGAAGGCCCGTGCCCGCGCCGTGCAGCTCCCGGCCTGGAACGAGGCGCTCGGCCTGCCCCGCCCCTTCGACCAGCAATGGTCCCTCAGGATGCAGCAGGTCCTGGCCTATGAGACCGACCTGCTCGAATTCGGCGACATCTTCGACGGTTCGACCGTGGTCGATGCCAAGGTCCGCGAGCTCAAGGCCGCCGCGCTGGAGGAACTCGCCAAGATCGACGACATGGGCGGCGCGCTTGCCGCCGTCGAGAGCGGCTACATGAAAATGGCGCTGGTCGAGAACGGCGCGCGCCGTATCGAGGCGATCGAGCGCGGCGAGCAGGTCGTCGTCGGCGTCAACAAATTCACCAATAGCGAGCCCTCCCCGCTTTCGGCCGGCGACGGCAACGTCGTCACCGTGCCGGATTCGGTCGAGACCGAGGCGATCGCCCGGCTCAAGGCCTGGCGCTCGGCCCGCGACGCCAAGGCGGCCGAGGCGGCTTTGGCTGAGCTTGCCACCAGCGCCCGCGAGAACCGCAACGTCATGCCGGCCTCGATCGCCTGCGCCAAGGCCGGCGTCACCACAGGCGAATGGGCCCAGACCCTGCGCGAGATCTTCGGCGAGTACCGCGCGCCCACCGGCGTCGACACCAGGAAGCTGGGTGACGCGACCGGCCTCGCCACCGCGAAGGCCGCTGTCGAGAAGGCGACGGAGCGGCTCGGCCGCCCGCCGCGCTTCCTCGTCGGCAAGCCCGGGCTCGACGGCCATTCCAACGGCGCCGAGCAGATCGCCGTGCGCGCCCGCGATGCCGGGATGAGCGTCAGCTATGGCGGCATCCGCCAGACGCCGGAGGAGATCGTCAGCGAGGCCCGCGAGCAGCAGGCCGACATCATCGGGCTCTCGATCCTCTCGGGCTCGCATCTGCCGCTGGTGC
>NZ_JAELTI010000170.1 GCF_016428755.1 Allobosea sp. ASV33 | reverse complement strand
CGATCGGCAATGGCGCCGGCGCCGCTGAAGAGGGGATCAGCATCACGCAGGTTGATGACATCGGCACTCTCACGGTGGGCGCCGATGGTTCTTTCATGCACAGCCTGCATTCCGGCCGCGCCGGAACGGTGACACTTCGGCTGCTCAAGACGTCGCCCACCAACGCGCTGCTGAACGATGCCATGAACGCTGAGCGCCAGTCAGGCGCCACCTACGGCGATGGCACGATCGTTCTCCGCAACCCCGCGCGCGGCGATGTCATCTCTTGCGCCGGCTGCGGCTGGCGAAAGGTCCCGGACCTCAACAACGGCAAGGTGGGCGGAACGGTTGAGTGGACGTGGAACTCCGGCCGGATTGACCAAAAGATCGGGACCGGCACGCCGGCGGCGATCTGATGCGTGAGCCAGTCGAATTCACGATCGGCAGCCAGACCTATCGGGCTGAGCCGATGGACGCCAAGACGCAGCAACATGTCGCGCGTCGCGTCCAGCCCCTCCTGGTCAGCATCCTTCCGTCGATCACGGCGATGATCCCGGCCGGCACGCTCGACAAGCTCAAGGAGAACCCCGGCGCGCTTCTGGACATGAATCTCCAGGAGACTGTCATGCCGGGCTTGGAGGCCGCATCGAACCTCCTCGCCCAGATGCCGGACGAGACCTATGACTATGTTCAGGCGAAGTGCCTCTCGCGCGTCAAGCGCAAGCGGGACGGTGACGCGGGATGGATCAACATCTGGGCCACACAGTCCGAACGCCTCCTCGACGACAACATGGACGGCGCCGATAGCGTCGCGATCATGGCGAAGGTGCTGGTGGTCGAACTCGCCCCTTTTTTCTTCGGGCTGGTCTCCAAGTCGATAGCAGCCGCCCAGCCCTAGAGTTCGATCCGATCGTTCTCCCCGATGGAGCGGATTTGCTTATGCGCCCGGTCCTCCGCGGCCTCTGCAAATACGAGAGCCTGATCGACGGCACTCTGACGCTCTGCGACGTCGCCGACATGAACGACGCTATCACTGCCATGGACGAGAACGCCTGGCGCGCCAACGAAGCGAGCAAACCCCGTGGCTGAGACGATCAAGGAGTTCCTCGTCAGCCTGGGTTATCAGGTCGACGGGGCCTCGGAGAGCAAGTTCAAGAACAGCGTGGCGACCGCCACGAAGGGGGCCGTTGCGCTCGGGCTCTCCCTGACCGCCGCGGCGACGGCTGTCAGCGCCGCCGTCACGAAGATTGCGGCCGGCTTTGACGAGATGTTCTTCATGAGCCAGCGCGCCGGCGCGTCGGTTCAGAACATCAAGGGGTTGAGCTATGCGGTGTCGCAGCTCGGTGGCTCGTATCAGGGTGCGCTCGCATCGATCGAGAGCTTCGCGCAGAAGATGCGCAGCAACCCGGGCTATGAGAGCCTAGTCAAGTCGCTCGGCGTCGCTACTCGCGAGAACGGCAGGCTGCGCGAGACGACCGCGATCGTTCAGGATCTCGCCAAGGCGCTATCGAAGAGGCCGCAATACGTCGCGCTCCAATATCTCGAGGCCCTCGGGATCGATGAGCGCACCTACAACGCGATCCGGTCCGGGGACCTCACCCGGTTCATGGACGAGTATGCCACAAAGGCGCGCGCGCTCGGCGTGGATCAAAAGCAGGCCGCCGACATCGGCAACCAGCTCACGCAGGCCTGGCGCTCTCTTGGAGCGACTGCGGAGCTCATCGGCGCGAAGCTCGAACAGACTTTGGGTCGCTCGCTGGCCTCGTTCGTCAAGGACGTCGATGATTTCCTGATCCGCAATGCCGACAAGATCGTCACGTTCTTCAATGAACTCGGGAAGGCGGCAGTTTGGCTTGCCGGCACCTTCACCAAGATGGTTCAGGCCCTGACGCCGGCATGGGAAGCTTTCGACAAGATCGCGCAGTCGCTGACGGGGCAGAGCGGCCTGCAGGTTGCGCTTGAAGCCTTCGCCGTCTGGCTTGTCGGGTCGTGGTTACTGCGCATCCTTGGCGCATTCAGCGCCGTGGGGGCAGGGTGGGGCGCCATGCTGCTGAAGCTTGGGATCAACCCGCTTACGCTCCTGGCCGGTGGCGCGCTCATCGCGAGCACCAATCCCGCTAATGCTGGCGAAGATGAAGAGCTGGCGCGGCGTCGGGCTGTCGGGGGGGCGGCAGGGCCTGGTGGTGTCAACAAGTTCGATGGCACGAACGGCATCAAAGACAATCGCACTTGGTGGCAGCGAACAGCCCCGAAATGGCTCGGAGGCAAAGATGCGCCAACTGGCGGGATTTCTGCTTCGAACGCCAATATTCCAGCGGAGGGGCGAGCTCTTCTCGACACGATCGCCTCGACAGAGGCCAATTCGTACAACGTCATGTACGGCGGTAAGAAGTTCGACAGCTACGCCGATCATCCACGGGTCAACGTGCCAATCACTTCCGGCCCGAACGCGGGGCGCACTAGCTCGGCGGCTGGCCGCTATCAGTTCCTCGCATCGACCTGGGACGCTCAAGCGAAGAAGCTGGGCCTGAAGGATTTCAGCCCAGCAAACCAGGATCTCGCCGCATACGATCTCGCCAAGACGGTCTATGGCAAAAAGACTGGGCGCGATCTGGATGCTGACCTGAAGAGCAAAGACCCAGGGGTCATCTCAGGCATCGGAGCAGCGCTCGCGGGAACATGGACAAGCCTGCCGGGCGGCATAGAACAAGGTCAGGGAAGCGGACGCTTCCACAGCAGCTTCAACCGGTTCCTCCAAAGGCAAGAAGCCGCATCAGGAGACGGCTACACACCTTCGTACACGCCCTTCAGTAACCTGAATGCAGGATCGCTTGCTGCAGTTCAGTCCAACGCTGCTCTGATCGGAAGCGGCATCCAGCCGGGCGGCTCTCCGCTCGTGCCGCCGGCGGCGAACAACAACACCAATGTCGACATGGCGCAGAAGACCGAGATCACCATCCTCGGCGGGTCGGACCCCAGCGCCACGGCCTCGGCCGTCGCCGAAGCTCAGAACGGCGTCAACGGTCGGATGCTGAGGAATATGCAAGGTGCCGTCCGCTAGTCCTCTTTCGGACGCCCTGCCGCCCGGAAATGGAGAAAGTCGCCCCAGCCTTCGACGATCACAACAAGGCGATGTCCTTTGGGGTGCCGCCACTCCGCGATGCAGGTAGAGGGTGCCTCGAAATCGCAGCGATGGAGTTCAGGGTAAAGGCTGCACCGGAAATCACCGAACTGCATAGTCGCCTTGCAACCATTCGGTTGAGGAACGGGCGTATAGTCGTTGTCGACCATCATATCCCGCACGTCGGCATAGGGATCGCCCGCTTCCGGTTCACGCCGCGGCATCTTCGCTGGCGTCAGTGCTTCTATCGCAAGGGCGAGCCCGATGGCGTACGCAATCACCGACAATTGGCCCGGCAGCGAATGGCTGAAACACCCGGATTATTTTCGCCAACAGTGACGATTTCAATCAGGGCATTAGTCGGCGATCGCCAGATGAAAAGGCATTGGCCCAGTCCGGTCCCGGCGCAGCTAGCCATCTCAGGATAGCCTTCGCACCGGCCGTCGCCGGGAGAGCACTTATCTGAATCCGGCAACGTGACCGGCTTGTATCCCAAGCCGATCAAGCTGCGCCGCGCTTCACGGTAGTCCGTGTTCTTCGGAAAGGTTGGAAGCTTCTCCGCCGCCCAAGCCGCAGTGCTCAGAAGCAAAGCGAGGGACAGCAGTATCAGGCGCATTGTTCATCTCCAGCGTTGTGTGCAACCTACCAGTGATAGGTCGCGCGTCAACGCGGAGAGGTTCATGCCGCAACGAGGGTGAGCTTCAGTCCCAGAGCTTTCGTAGCCTTCGTGAGGGTGTCTAACGTCGGGTTCCCTCCCGGTTTGAACGCCTTGTAGATCGCTTCCCGGCTTAGCCCTGTCTCGCGAGCAAACTCAGACACGCCACGAGCGCGCGCGACCACGCCGAGGGCATGGGCGATATAGGTAGGGTCCCCTTCCTCGATCGCGTCCTTGAGAAGCTCGATCTGGGCCTCTTCGCTGGTCAGGAATTCCGCTGCATCGAAGGGAGTGGTTTCGAGGGGCATTTCAGACCTCCTTGGCCATTTCGATGGCCCGCTTGATGTCGGCCCGTTGGGTGACCTTGTCACCACCGCAGAGCAGGATGATGACGACGTTGCCGCTCTTGGTGAAATAGACCCGGTACCCCGGACCGTAGTCGAAGCGCAGTTCGCCGATTCCGTCGAAATACTTCACGTCGCCCATCAACCCGGCGCTGATCCGAACCATCCGCTTAGCGATGATTTCCTGAGCCTTCCGGTCCTTCAGTCCGGAAATCCATTCCCGGAAAACGGCTGTCTGGCGGACTTCGATCATGTGTATCTTAGTACACGGCCGGGCGACGATTGTCAACTTAAATACACAAAGATAGGTCGATTAAATTGGCGCTGATCGACGACACCTTCGCGCTGCTGACCACTGGAACCCGCCAGATCGGGACGCTGATCCCTGATGTCGTCATCCGCGAGATCAGCAAGGACGAGATGGTCTTGACGGACCATCCGGTGGAGCGCGGCGCTTCGATTTCGGACCATGCGTTCTTTCGGCCGTCCGAGATCGAGATGCAGATAGCGTGGTCGGATTCGACGGGCGGCTACGTCGGGTACGCTACTGAGGCCTATGAGCA
>NZ_JAELTI010000016.1 GCF_016428755.1 Allobosea sp. ASV33 | reverse complement strand
GGGAACGGATGCGGTCATCGGAGCTCTGTCGTCGCCCATCGGGGAAGGCGCGGGATTTCGCGGCTCCCTAGCACAATTCGGCGAAAATCGGAAATTGCGTGATTCGCAGGCGCCATCCGCCTAGGGCGAATGCCCCTCGAATTGCGGCAGGTCGTCGGTGATCTCGTACCAGGGCGCCTTCGAACCGACGAAGATGTGATGACTGGGCCGGATGCCCGGCGCGTCCTCCAAGGTCCCCATCGCGACATGGACATAGGTCCCGTCGCGGACCACCGAGAACAACAGCGAGCCGCAGCGGCCGCAATGCGCGTCATGCGCGTCGGGTTCGCCGACGATCAGCAGGCCATCCGCGCCTGCGGTCACCACAAGCTTCCTGCGCTCGATCCCGGCGAAGGGCTTGAAGGCCGATCCGGTGGTGCGGCGGCATTGCGAGCAATGGCAATTGGCGGCGTAGCGGAAGGCATCCGCGACCTCGAAGCGCGACTGCCCGCAATAGCATCGGCCTTTCAGGCGGCGGTCCGAAGCAGATGCGTCGGAAACCACGACCCGGACAGCCTTACTTGCAGGCGTCCTCGGCCCGCTTCACGATCTGGCTGATGCCGGCGAGCGAGTACTTGTCGCTGGTCGGGTTGCCGCGCTTGGACGTGCCCTTGACCTCGAGCCCGGCGCCGCGGCGCAGCGCGTCGAGCATGCGCGGCTCCTCGGCCGGGTTCTTCAGCCACATGTTCTGGCCCTTGGCGACCAGCGCGAAGCGCTCGTTGCCGATGATCGCCTGGTGCTCGACCCCTTCCTTGAGGTCGAAATTCATCACGAAGCTGATCTCGTTGCGCACGCCCTCACCCGGCCGGCTGGAGACGAAGAGCAGGCCCTCGACATCCTTGAGATTGGTCGGGATCCGGGTCTCGGCCTTGGACAGCGCATAGCAGACCTTGGAACGGCCCTGCTGCGAGGAGAAGGCCTGCCATTTGCCAGCGCTTTCCAGCAGCATCGCCTGCCCCTGGCCGGGGCTGGCGGCGGCAGCGGTCGCCGCGGCGGGCTTCGGCTTGGCGGGCGCGGCCTCAGCCGGCAGCGTGGCCACGCCGAAAAGGCCGGCGACGAGGCCGAGCGCGATGGCGGAGCGGGAAAGAGCGGCGTCGCGGGTGGGGAGGAACGAGCTGATCATGGACCGCCATCAGTCACTAAAAATCTTAATACCGCGTTTACCACCTGTTGATCAGGCGCATTCGCGCGGGGACGGCGGCATAGAGTGTCACGATCCTGGCGAAAATGCGAATGGCGGCAGGGCGGTTCCGTGTCGCTTCCGGCCATGCCAGAATCGGAACGGATGACGACGAAGGCGGATCGACGATGAAGGCCCTGCTCTGCGACCACCACGGCCCGGCCGAGGAACTGGCGATTCGCGATCTGCCCGATCCGGAGCCCGGTCCCGGCGAGGTCGTCATCGCGGTGAAAGCCGCCGCGCTCAATTTCTTCGACACGCTGATCATCCAGGGCCGCTATCAGACGAAACCCGCCTTCCCCTTCTCGCCCTCGGCCGAATGCGCCGGCACCATTGCCGCCATCGGAGAGCGCGTCACCGGCTGGCAGGTCGGCGAGCGCGTCGCGGCCTGGCTGGGCTACGGCGCAGCGCGCGAAAAGGTCGCCGTCTCCGCCGATCAGATCATCCGCATTCCGGACCGGCTCGACGATGCCCAGGCGGCCGGCCTCTTCGTCACTTATGGCACCGCCATGCATGGACTGATCCAGCGCGCCGGACTGAAAGCCGGCGAGCGCCTCGCCGTCCTCGGCGCTTCCGGCGGAGCGGGCTTGGCAGCCGTCGAGATCGGCGCCCTGCTCGGCGCCCATGTCATCGCCTGCGCCTCTTCGCCCGACAAGCTGGCGCTCGCCCGCGAGCATGGCGCGCAGGAGGAGATCGATTATGCGCGCGACGACATCCGCGCCGAACTGAAGAAACTCACTGAAGGGCGTGGCGTCGACGTCCTCTACGACACGGTGGGCGGTGAACTGGCCGAGCCGGCTCTGCGCTCGATGGCCTGGGAAGGGCGCTATCTCGTGGTTGGATTCGCCGGCGGCGAAATCCCGAAGATCCCGCTCAACCTACTGCTGCTCAAGGGCTGCGACCTGCGCGGCGTGTTCTGGGGCCAGTTCGTCGTGCGCGACCCGGCCGGCCATCGCCGCAACACGGAGCGCCTGCTGGACTGGGCGGCGGGCGGCCATATCCGCGCCCATGTCCATGCCACGATCCCGCTCGAGCGCTGGACCGAGGCCTATGCGCTGATCGCCGACCGCAAGGCCAAGGGCAAGATCGTGCTGACGCTGTAGGATTCCGCGTCATTCTCGGGCGAAGCACAGCTTCGACCCGAGAATCTCAGGACGAGACGACACGGGTTTCCGAGATGCTCGGGTCAAGCCCGAGCATGACGACTTCCGAAATTCAGAGCTCCGCCATCGCCTGCTTCGCCCGCTCGCGATGCTCGATCGTGATCGAACCGGCAACCGCCGCGATGGCAGCCGCGATCACCGCCGCATCGTCGGTGAAGCCGATCAGCGGCATGATGTCGGGAATGGCATCGATCGGCAGGACGAAATAGCCGAGCGCGGCGAGCAGCGTCAGTCGCACGCGCCGCGGCGTCGCCGGATCGCGCGCGCAGAACCACGCGGCCAGCAGATCCTCCGCAAACGGAATCCGCTTCGCGACGCGCTTGAGCCGGGCCATGAAATCGGCGCCGAACTTCGCCTCGTCGCGCAGGCTCTTGCGGATCGCCTCCATTTCCTCGCGGCTGAAGCTTGCGCTGAACCCCTCGCTCATCCCTGTCCTACTCCTTGGCATCTGTGATGCCGATCATCGCGCGCCTGGAAACAGCGCGCCATGTCGAAAGATGGCCCCGTCGCAATCCTGCACAAGAGGTCTCCCACAAAACCCGCTTGGAGCGGCGCGGAACGCCCTCTAAACCGGCTGTCACAACAAGATTGACGGGAAACGCGCCATGAAACTCGATTCCTCCCTCGCCGCCATCGTCACCGGCGGCGCCTCCGGCCTCGGCGAGGCGACCGCGCGCATGCTGGCCGGCCAGGGCGTCAAGGTCGCGCTGCTCGATCTCAATGCCGAGCGCGGCGAGGCGATCGCGAGGGAGATCGGCGGCGTCTTCGCCCAATGCGACGTCACCAGCGAGGCCTCGGTCGATGAAGCGCTGGCCAAGGCCCGTGCCGCCCATGGCGTCGCCCGCATCATCGTCAACTGCGCCGGCATCGCGCCGGGCCGCCGCGTCGTCTCGAAGAAGCGCGACACAGGCGAGCTCGTCGCCCATGACCTGGCGACCTTCGAGAAGGCGGTCGCGATCAACCTGAACGGCACCTTCCGCGTCATCGCCAAATCGGCGGTCGCGCTCGCCGGGCTCGACCCGATCACGGAGGATGGCGGCCGCGGCGTCATCATCTGCACGGCTTCGGTCGCGGCCGAGGACGGCCAGATCGGCCAGGCTGCCTATGCCGCCTCCAAGGCCGGTGTCGTCGGCCTGACCTTGCCGGTCGCGCGCGATCTCGCCGGGGTCGGCATCCGCATCGTCACGATCATGCCGGGCCTGTTCGAGACGCCGATGTTCGCCGGACTCCCCGACGATGCCAAGGCCTCGCTCGCCGTCTCCGTGCCGCATCCCTCGCGCCTCGGCCGTCCCGCCGAATACGCCGCGCTCGCCCGCAGCATCATCGAGAACGACATGCTGAACGGCACCGCGATCCGCCTGGATGGCGCGATCCGGCTGGCGCCGAAATAAGCCTCAGACGATGCGGTAGACCTCGCCGGCGCTGCGGTCCCGGTAGAGATCCACGCGCTCGCCGTTCCAGTGATAATCGAGGTGCCGCCCTTGGACGGGATGGCTGGCACCATCGGGATAGAACAACCCGGCGCATTCGCCGCCGGGGCAACGCACGCTGGGATAGGCGATGCCAGCCGAACCCAGCGCCCGCAGGCCGATGCCGAGCGCCTGGCTCGCGGTGTAGTCCGAAGGGTCGAGCACCGGCGCAGCTTCGGCTCCGAGCGGCCGGATATCGTGAAGCTCCGCATCGACCTCCAGCACGATCTCGCGGAATTGCGAGGTCCAGCCCGGAGGCTGCGCTGTGGCCAGCATAAAGCGGGCGTGGTGGTGGATCGTCTCCAGCAGCGCGACTTCGAAGCGATCGCCGACATAGAGCACGCCGAAGCTGCCATCGCTGAAACGGCTCGGCCGGTCCGGGCTGACATGAGTGAAGGGCGCCATCAGCCAGCTCGCACCCGGCCCCGAGACGCGTCGCTCGGCCGGCACGAGGTCGAGATTGCCGATCGTCTCCATCAGGCGCGGATTGGTCTTCTGCTCGGCCGCGATCAGGAGCGGCCAGTCGGCGGGATCGGCGATATCCTCGAACAGGTCGATCGGCGGGAAGATGCTGCGGATGATCCGGACCGCCCCGCGCCATGCGATCTCCGCGACCGGCAGGCTCGCCGGATCGATCACCAGGCGCCCCGCTCGGCATCGAGCAGGCGGCGCACCCGCATCAGGTCGGTGAGTTCACCGCCGAGCATGACATCAACAGCCGACTTGCCGCCGAAATCGGCATTGGGCCGCTTGATCCAGTCATAGCCGCGCTGCGGCTCCGTGAAGATCAGACGCAACGCCTTGTGAATGCCCATCAGGTTCGAAAGCCGGGCCTTCCCGTCGCGCGAGATGCGACCGATCTCGCCGGCTTTCCAGCGCCGGTAGCTCCTGACCGGCAAATCGACCAGCACCGCCGCTTCCTCGTCGGTGATCCGCCAGAGCCGGAACAGGTTGACCGCGGCGCGGAACATCGCCGCTGCCTCGTCATCCGTGATCGGATCGGGGACGAAATCGCGCTGGGCCGTCTCGATGCGCTGCAGGGCCGTCATGGCATTGCTCTCCATTTGGCATAAAATGGAGACAATATTGCCAAATGGCAAGAGGCATCTTGCAGGACCGTCATTCCGGGCAAGCGAAGCTCAGACTCGGAATCCATCGTAGAGCAGAGAGCCTGAGGATGGATTCCGGATCGGCGCGGCTTCGCCGCTTGTCCGGAATGACGCAGGAGGAAGAGCCTATTCCTCGGTCTTTGCCGGCTTGATCTCGTGCTTCAGGATCAAGGGCGTCTGCGCCAGCGCGAAGGCCATGGTCAGCGGCATCACGCCCCAGACCTTGAAGGCGACCCAGAAATCCTGGGTCTGCGTGCGCCAGACCACCTCGTTGATGGCTGCCAGCACGAAGAAGAACAGGCCCCAGCGGAAGGTCAGCTTGCGCCAGCCCTCCGCGTCGAGCTGCAGCACCGTCTCCAGGACCAGCGAGAGCAGCGAACGCCCGAAGAACAGCCCGCCGAGCAGGACGCAACCGAACAGGGCGTTCACGATGGTAGGCTTGACCTTGATGAAGAAGGCGTCGTCCAGGGCCAGCGTCAGCCCGCCGAAGACGGTGACGACGATCGCGTTGACGATCGCCATGCGAGGCAGATAGCCCATCAGCACCCGCGACAGCACCAGCGCGATCAGCGAGGCCGCGATGAAGATGCCGGTCGCGACGAAGATGCGCCGGTCCTCGGCGACGTGGAACAGCCGGTCGCCATAGGAATTGGCGAAGAAGAAGATCGCCAGCGGCCCGAATTCCAGCGCGAGCTTGAGCAGCGGATTGACCGCCTTGCCCTTGTTCGCCGCCCCGGCCGGTTGCTGCACCGTTTCGCTCACGCCGCCTCTCCCGAAGCTGATTCCATGCCCGCCACGGCCCGCGCGAAATCGCGTGCCGAAAATGGCTCCAGATCCTCGACGCTCTCGCCGACACCGATGAAATGCACGGGCAGGCCGAACTGCGCCGCCAGTGCGACGAGAATGCCGCCGCGCGCCGTGCCGTCGAGCTTGGTCATGACGAGCCCGGTCACGCCCGCTGTCTCGCGGAAGGCTTCGACCTGCGAAATCGCGTTCTGGCCGACGGTCGCGTCGAGCACGAGCAGCGCCGCATGCGGCGCGCTCGGGTCCTGCTTGCGGATGACGCGCACGACCTTAGCGAGTTCGTCCATCAGCCCTTGCTTGTTCTGCAAGCGGCCGGCCGTGTCGATCAGCAACACGTCGGTATTGTCTGCCTTGGCCTTCTGCAGCGCTTCGAAGGCGAGTCCAGCCGCATCGGCGCCCTGCTGGCCATGGACGACCTCGGCCCCGGTGCGCTCGCCCCAGACCCGCAATTGCTCGATCGCCGCTGCGCGGAAGGTATCGCCGGCCGCGAGCATCACGGATTTGCCCTCAGCGCGGAATTTCGCGGCGAGCTTGCCGATCGTCGTCGTCTTGCCGGAGCCATTGACCCCGACCATCAGCAGCACGAACGGCTTTTTCGTGGCGTCGATCACGAGCGGCTGGGCAACGGGCAGGAGGATCGTCTCGACCTCGCGCGCCAGGATGGCCTTCACCTCGGCCGGCTCGATCTGCTTGTCGTAGCGCCCGTCGCCGACCGCTTTGGCGATCTTGGCCGAGGTCGCGAGCCCGAGATCGGCCTGGATCAGGATGTCTTCCAGGTCCTCGAGCGTGCCGGCATCGAGCTTGCGCTTGGTGAAAAGGTCGGTGATTCCCGTCGTGAGCGCCGAGGAGGTCCGCGACAGCCCCTCGGTCAGGCGTCGCCACCAGCTCCGCTTCGGCTGCGGCGCCGGGGCTGGAGCAGGTTCGGGAGCGGCAGCGGGCTCGGGCTGCGGAACGACGGCGACGGCGGGTGCCGGCTCTGGCGGGGCCGGAGGTGCGACCTCCTCGACCGGAACAGGCGGCACGACAGGTTCGGGAACCGACACCTCGACGACAAGCGCTTCCGCCTCGACCGCCGTCGCAGGAGCAAGCTCTTCGACGTCCGGCTTCGTCTCCTCGACCGGCTCGACAGCCTGCTCGATCACCGTCTCCGGAGCGGGCGCCGGCTTGGCCGGTTCCTCGTCGCGTCCGAACAGCCTGGAAAAGAAGCCGCGTTTCTTCGGTTCGGTCTCGCTCATCATCGCCCTGTCTTCGGTTCAGCGGGGCATCTTCGGTTGCGCCGCCGGGCCGGGTTGGGTAGCGCAATGCCATGGCAGCGCCGGACCGACCAGAAAATTCGCAATCCCTCGGGCAGATCGAGGAAGAGCTGCCGGTGCCGCTGCTCTATCGCGACGCCATGATGCTCGTCATCGACAAGCCCGCCGGATTGCCCTCGCATCGCGGCCCCCAGGCCAAGCGCCGGATCATCCCCGTCCTGACCGATTATCTCGACCAGCTCCGCTTCGGCCTGCCGCGAAAGCCGGAAGCGGCGCACCGGCTCGACAAGGACACCTCCGGCTGCCTCGTGCTCGGCCGGCATCCCCGCGCCATGGCCGAGCTCAACCAGATGTTTCGCGATGCCCGCATCGACAAGACCTATTGGGCGATCGTGCAGGGCAACCCTGCGCAGGACGAGGGATTGATCGACCTTCCCCTCGCCAAGCGCTCGCCCGAGCGCGGCTGGTGGATGAAGGTCGATCCCGCCGGCCTGCCTTCGCAGACCCGCTATCGCGTGCTCGGCCGGGGCGAGAGCGAGCACGGCCCGCTCGCCTGGCTCGCGATGGAGCCGTTGACCGGCCGCACCCACCAATTGCGCGTCCATTGCCAGGCCTCCGGCTGGCCGATGCTCGGCGACGAGATCTATGGCGATGCCCCGCGCGAGGGCGGCCCCGGCCTCCAGCTTCACGCGCGGGCGATCACGATCCCGCTCTACAAGAAGCGCGATCCGATCACGGTCCAGGCGCCGCCGCCGCCGCATATGCTGGCGGCGCTCAGGGCTTGCGGGTGGAGCGGCTGAAGAATTCCGGTTGCAGACGGAGCCGCACCGTCATTCCGGGGCGGGCCGCAGGCCTGAGCCCGGAATCCAGAACCGACATTCTCATGAATTCAGGTGATGGCCCGCTCGCGCTCTTCCGGAAGCGGCATCGGTTCTGGGTTCCGGGCTCGCCGCCATGCGGCGCCCCGGAATGACAACGCGGTCCCCCGGCCTCAATGCCCCAGCGCGTCAATCGCCTTGGCGAGCTTGACGTCGAGCTCGGTCAGCCCGCCCGCATCATGGGTCGCCAGCGTGATGTCCACGGTGCGATAGACGTTCGACCATTCCGGGTGATGGTTCATCGCCTCGGCCAGTAGCGCGACGCGCGTCATCCAGCCGAAGGCCTCGCTGAAATCGCGGAAGACGAAGCGCTTGGCGATGGCCTCGCGGCCCTGCACCAGCTTCCAGCCGGTCAGGGTGGCCAGCGCTTCGGCCTGTGCCTCGGGCGAGAGCCGTTTCGGCCGCGTCATCGGCGCATCTCCCGCGACAGGCGATTCGGATAGGAGGGCCCGAGCGGATAGGCCGCCTCCAGCACATAGGGGCCGCCGCCGATCGAATCCCGCGAGGACATCAAGGCCACCCGGCGCGCCGTGAAGGTGAACGGGCGGACGATCGGATGCAGGCTGAGGAAATGCGCGAGCTCGACAGGGGTCGTGTCCCGCAAGCGCGCCAGCGTGACATGGGGCACGAATTTGCGCGCCTCGGCCGGCAGGCCGAGGCGGCGCATCTGTCGTTCGAGATCGCCTTGCAGGTCAGTCAGCGCCTTGCCCGGCTGTGCCCGCGCAAACAGGGCGCGCGGCTTGTCGCCGCCGAAGCTGCCGAGCGCATCGAGCGTGACCACGAACGGATAGGCCGTGAGGTCGGAAAGCATGTAGTCGATGTCGTTGGCCTTGCGGCGGTCGACATCGCCCAGGAAGCGCAGGGTGATGTGGTAGTCGGCCGGCTCGATCCAGCGCGAACCCGACAATCCGCCGCGATGCAATGTCAGCCCGGTCGCGACCTCGGCGGGAATTTCCAGAGCGATGAACAGCCTCGGCATGAGCGAATCCCTGCCAAGCGATTGTGACTCTGGAGAGACGGTAGATCAGGAAGCCGGCTCAAGGGAATTGTTTTTCCCTCGACCCACACGCTCCGTCATTCCGGACAAGCCGCGAAGCGGCGCCGATCCGGAATCCATCGAGGGGCGTCAACGCTCTACGATGGATTCCGGGCCTCCGCTGCGCTGCGCCCGGAATGACGCGGTATTCTGGGGATTACGGGCAGGGATTGCCGACGAGCTGGTGGATCGCGTCGATTCCCGCCTCGATCTCTGGCGAAAGCTTGACGTCGATCGAGGCGATGTCCGTCTTGAGCTGCTCCATCGAGGTCGCACCGATGATGTTGGCGGTGACGAAGGAGCGGCTGTTGACGAAGGCGAGCGCCATCTGCGCGGGATCGAGCCCTGATTCGCGGGCGAGCGCGATATAGCGCCTGATCGCCGCCTCGGTGCCTTCCG
Organism: Allobosea sp. ASV33; assembly: GCF_016428755.1. Classification (GTDB taxonomy): domain Bacteria; phylum Pseudomonadota; class Alphaproteobacteria; order Rhizobiales; family Beijerinckiaceae; genus Allobosea. Next base: position 58,143 of record NZ_JAELTI010000016.1, on the reverse strand, counting down.
TCTGGTAGCGCTGGCCGCGGTCGAACAGGGTCGTGCGCGCCCCGGCGGGACGGGCGCCGTCGAGATATTTGCCGGTGAGGAAGCCCTGCGCCAGCGGCGAGTAGGCGAGCAGGCCGACATCCTCATGCAAGGCGACCTCGGCCAAAGCCGTCTCGAAGGTGCGGTTCAGCAGGTTGTAGGCGTTCTGGATCGACTGGACGCGCGGCGTGCCACGCGCTTCCGAATCGGCCACGAAGCGCATCGTGCCCCAGGCGCTCTCGTTGGAGAGACCGAGATGGCGGATCTTGCCGGCCTTGATCACCTCCGCGAAGGCGTCGAGCTGCTCGGCGATCGGGGTCTCGTCGGCCGCCGAGGCGTAGGCGTCCCCGGCGAAGCGCGTCGGATTCGAGCCCCAGGGCATCGGCCGCTCGGGGAAATGCAGCTGGTAGAGGTCGATATAGTCGGTCTGCAGCCGCTGCAGGCTCTTGTCGACAGCCTCGAAGATCTGCTTGCGCGTCACCCGTGTCGGGCTCTTGTCGTCACGGAACCAGGTGTTGCCGCCGCGGCCGCAGACCTTCGACGCCAGGATGACCTTGTCGCGGTTCTTCCGCGCCTTGAACCAGCTGCCGATGATCCGCTCGGTCGAGCCCTGCGTCTCAGGCTTCGGCGGAATCGCATAGAGCTCTGCCGTGTCGAAGAAATTGATGCCCTGCTCGAGGGCGTAGTCCATCTGGGCATGGCCCTCGGCCTCGGTGTTCTGCTCTCCCCAGGTCATGGTTCCCAGGCAGATCACCGAGACCTTGAGATCGGTGCGTCCGAGGCGGCGGTATTCCATGGCGAAGCAACTCCGGAAGCAGGGGCCGGCAGGCGGCAATGCAAGAAACGGGGATACGCCGCGCGGAGAACCCGCGGGCGGATCAGGACCTGAGCGGCAGGGTGGCGATGAAGCGCTCGACCGTCGGCAGGATGGTCCGGACGATGACTTTGACGCCGTCGGCCGTGGGGTGGAGCCCATCCGCCTGGTTCAGGGCACGGTCGCCCGCGATGCCTTCCAGGAAGAACGGGTAAAGCACCAGCCCGTATTGTTTCGCAAGCTCCGGATAGATCGCATCGAAGCGTTTCGCGTAGTCCTCGCCGAGGTTGCGCGGCGCATACATGCCCGCCAGCAGCACCGGGATTTTCCGCTCGGTCAGGCGCGCGACGATCGCTTCCAGGTTTTTCCGGGTCACGGACGGATCGACGCCGCGCAAGGCATCATTGGCGCCGAGCTCGAGGACGACGCCGTCGGTCCCGTCAGGCACCGACCAGTCGAGCCGTTCGAGCCCCCCTTGCGTCGTATCGCCGGAGACGCCGGCGTTCACGATTTCGACAGCGAGGCCCTTCTGGCGCAAAGCCTGCTCCAGAACCGCCGGAAAGGCAGCACTGGCTGCGAGGTTGTAGCCCGCCGACAGCGAATCGCCGAAGGCGACGAGCTTCAACGAGCGCCCGGCGCTCGGACCGGAGGAAGAGGTCTGGGCGCCGGCCATGTCTGTGAACCCGATGAAAAGCAGCAGGGCGGCGACGAAAAACGTCGCAAGCGATTGGACAAGCAGGAGTGCGCGCCCATATGGCCGCAGACCAAGCCGCGCCTTGGTTCGGCCCCGCTCGGGGCGTGATCGGGTGCGAGCGAAGGCGGCGACGGAAGCGTAAATCGGGATCATGGCGTGATGAGCGAGAAGGCCGCTTCGGCAATCGAGTTGCAGGATGTCCACCTGAGTTTGGGGCGTGGCGCCGCCCGCGTCCATATCCTCAAGGGCGTCTCGGTGTCGCTGGCGGATGGCGAGGCGACCGGCCTCGTCGGCCCCTCCGGTTCCGGCAAGTCGACCTTGCTGATGACCATGGCCGGCTTGGAGCGCCCCGATTCCGGCCTGGTCAAGGTCGCCGGCCAGGATCTCGGCGCCCTCGACGAGGACGGGCTCGCGATCTTCCGCGGCCGGCATATCGGCATCGTCTTCCAGTCTTTCCATCTCGTGCCGACCATGACGGCGCGCGAGAACGTCGCCCTGCCGCTGGAGCTCGCCGGCCACCCCGACGCCTTCCCCCGCGCCGAAGCGGAACTGCGCAATGTGGGCTTAAGCCATCGCATGGACCATTACCCGGCCCAGCTCTCGGGCGGCGAGCAGCAGCGCGTCGCCATCGCGCGCGCCGTCGCGCCGGATCCGGCGATCCTCGTCGCCGACGAGCCCACCGGCAATCTCGACGAATCGACCGGCCGCTCGATCGTCGACCTGATCTTCGCCTTGAAGCGCGAGCGCGGCGCCACGCTGGTGCTCGTCACCCACGATCTTTCGCTCGCCGCGCTCTGCGAACGCACGGTCCAGCTGCGCTCCGGCGTGATCGAGCCCGAGCCCGAGACGGCGGTCGCCTGACGATGCACGCCCCCGTCAAGCCGCCTCAAACTCCCGCCTTTTGGTCTCCCGGCATCGGCCTCGTGCTGCGCCTCGCCATCCGCGACCTGCGTGCGGGCTTGCGCGGCTTCGGCATCTTCATCGCCTGCCTCGCGCTTGGCGTGATGACCATCGCCGCCGTCGCCTCCGCCTCGCGCGGCCTGACCGAGGGGCTCGCCCGCGAAGGCCGGCGCATTCTCGGCGGCGACGCCGCCTTCAGCCTGATCCATCGCGGAGCTTCGCCTGCGGAATTGTCCTTCCTGACCGCGCGCGGCACCGTCTCCAGCATCGCCACCATGCGCGGCATGGCCAATGCCGGCGAAAAGGGCGCGGCTCTGGTCGAGATCAAGGCGGTCGATGCTGCCTATCCGAGCATCGGCGCGGTCGAAATCGATCCGCAGGCGCCGCTGCCCGGCCTGCTCGACCAGCGCGACGGGGCCTATGGCGCCGTCGCCGACCCCGTCCTCTTCGGTCGGCTCGATCTCAAGCCCGGCGACATCGTCACGGTCGGTGGCGCCAAGATTCAGCTCCGCGCCAATCTCGTCTCCGAGCCCGACAAGATCGCGGCCGGCGTCGGCTTCGGTCCGCGCCTCCTGATGTCGCAGGAGGCGCTGAAGGCGACCGGCCTGATCCAGCCCGGCAGCCTGATTCGCTGGACCTATCGCCTCCAGCTTCCGCAGACCGCGACGAGCGATGCCGAGCTTGAGAAGGTCATCGCCGATGCCGGCACGCAGCAGCGCGAGGCCGGCTGGGAAATCCGCTCCCGCGCCAATGCCGCACCGAGCTTCCAGCGCAATCTCGAACGCTTCACCCAGTTCCTGACGCTGGTCGGCCTCACGGCCCTGCTCGTCGGCGGTGTGGGTGTCGCCAATGCAGTGCGCCGCTTCGTCGAGGCCAAGAAGCTCGACTTCGCCACCATGAAAGCGGTCGGCGCCACCGGCGGTCGCGTCGTCGCGATCCATCTCACCGAGGTCATGCTCGTCGCCGCGATCGGCACCGCGATCGGCCTCGTGCTCGGCGCCGCCGCGCCTTTCGGCCTCGGCGCGATCGTCCAGAGCATCCTGCCCGTGCCCTTCGAGCCGACGCTGGCGCCGGGCGAGCTTGCCATCGCCGCGCTCTACGGCCTGCTGACCGCGTTCGTCTTCGCGATCATCCCGCTCGGCCGCGCCCATGACATCCCGGTCTCCGCCCTGTTCCGCGACAAGGTCGAGCCCGACCCGCGCCGCCCGCGCGCGATCTATCTCGTGCTCTGCGCGCTCGCGCTCGCCGGTCTTGCCGGCGTCGCCATCGGCTTCGCCTATGACCGCCGCATCGCGCTGATCTATATCGGCGTGATGTTCGGCGTCTTCCTGCTGCTGCGGGCCGTCTCGCTCGGCCTGATGGCGCTGGCCCGCCGCCTCCCGCGCCCGCGCCGGCCGGCTTTGCGCATGGCGCTCGCCAACAGCCACCGGCCGGGCGCGCTGACGCCGTCGCTGGTGCTCTCGCTGGGGCTAGGCGTCGCCCTGCTCTCGGCGCTGTCTTTCATCGATGTCAGCCTGACCCGGCAGCTCACCGGCGCCCTGCCCGACAAGGCGCCGAGCTTCTTCTTCCTCGACGTGCCCAGCCGCGATTCCGAGCGGTTCGACGCCTTCCTCGCGGCCGAGCGGCCGGGCGCCAAGACCGAGCGCGTGCCCATGATGCGCGGCCGCATCGTCTCCGTGAACGAGACCCGCGCCGAGGACATCAAGGCGAGCGAGCAATCCGCCTGGGTGCTCGATGGCGATCGCGGCATCACCTATGCCGCCACGCTGCCTGAAGGCTCGCGCATCGCGGCCGGCGAATGGTGGCCGGCCGATTATCGCGGTGAGCCGCTGGTCTCCTTCGATGCCCAGAACGCCGCCGGCATCGGCCTGAAGATCGGCGACAGGCTGACGGTCAACGTGCTCGGCCGCAACATCACCGCCCGCGTCGCCAATTTCCGCACGGTCGACTGGCGCTCCTTCGGCATCAATTTCGTGATGGTGTTCTCGCCCAACACCTTTGCCGGGGCGCCCCACACCAATCTCGCCACCGTCGCCACCAGCCCGGACGGCAAGGGCGCGACCGATGCCGCGCTGATGCGCCGCCTCGCGCTTGACTTCCCGGCCGTCACGGCGGTGCGGGTCAAGGACGCGCTCGAAGCGGTCAACACCATCGTCGCCCAGCTCGCCACCGCGATCCGCGGCGCCTCGGGCCTCGCCATCGCGGCGAGCCTGCTCGTCCTGGGCGGCGCGCTCGCCGCCGGACAGCGGGCGCGGCTCTATGACGCGATGATCCTGAAGACGCTCGGCGCGACCCGCCGCTTCATACTTTCGTCGTACGCCCTTGAATACGCCGCCATCGGGTTCGTCGCGGCCGTCTTCGGCGTTGTCGCGGGTACAGCGGCCGGCTGGGGCATCGTCACGCAAGTGATGCGGATCGAATTCGTCAGTGATCCCACGGGGGCGATACTGGCCGCGACTGCAGCAATCGGGGTTACCGTCCTGTTCGGGCTTGTCGGGACGATAAAAATACTGACGAAAGCACCGGCTTCTCATCTCAGGAATTTATGATGACTGTCTGAGATCGACTCTCGATAGACATTAAAATCCTGTAATTCTGCATTGGTGCAGCGCCGAACTTCTATGATCTGGCCGGCCCTAACCATGGGCGGCCCTTGTAAGAACCGGCAAAGCCCCTCATATTCCGCTTATCGCGACTTTTCGTGCGCGAGGACGGCTGGCGCCTGCGCGCTGGTCCGTCGTCCGAAACACCGTCAGGGGAAAGTCTCTTAATGAGCAACTTCGACCGCAATGCTCCAGTCTGGGGTGCCGGCCGCGCACAGCAGACCAGCGCCGTCGAGATGGATCAGGGCCTGCGCTCGTTCATGCTCGGCGTCTACAACAACATGGTGATCGGCCTGGCGATCTCGGCGCTGTTCGCGCTGGGCGTCAACAAGATGGCCGTGACCGACCAGGCCAACGCCGTCGCCAAGATCGGCAACACCTATCTCACCGCCTTCGGCAAGCTGCTCTACGGCACGCCGCTGATGTGGGTGGTCGCGCTGGCGCCGCTGGCCTTCATCTTCTTCTTCTCGTTCCGCGCCGACAAGATGTCCGCATCGTCCGCCCGGACGATGTTCTTCGCCTTCGCGGCGGTGATGGGCGTCTCGCTCTCGACGATCCTGATCCGCTATACCGGCGCGTCGGTGGTGCAGGTCTTCTTCATCACCGCGGCGGCCTTCGGTGGCCTCAGCCTCTACGGCTACACCACCTCGAAGTCGCTCTCCGGCATGGGCTCCTTCCTGGTCATGGGCCTGATCGGCCTGATGCTGGCCTCGATCGTGAACATCTTCCTGGCTTCGAGCGGGCTCGGCTTCGTCATCTCGCTGGTCGGCGTCGGCATCTTCGCCGGCCTGACCGCCTGGGACACCCAGCGCCTGAAGGAGATGTATCTCTACTCCGATCTCGGCCCGGAGGAGGCTGCGAAGCTCTCGGTGAACGGCGCGCTGTCGCTCTACCTGAACTTCATCAACATGTTCCAGTTCCTGCTCTCGCTGATGGGCAACCGCGAGTGAGAACGACAGGTTCCTGAACGGGAACATACGAGCCCCGGCCTCACGGCCGGGGCTTTTTCTTTGGTGGGGGCTTTCTTTCTGGCACGCACATTGCTCATGCTTTGGGCATGACGACGCCTACGATCCGCTCGGGCCTCCCTGCCGACATACCCGCCATCACGGCGATCTACGCCCATGCGGTGCTGCACGGCACGGCCTCCTGGGAGCTGGAGCCGCCGGGCGAGGCGGAGATGCAGCGGCGCTACGAGGCGATCCTGGCCGGCGGCTATCCCTATCTCGTCGCGGAGCGGGACGGCGTCATCCTCGGCTATGCCTATGCCGGAGCCTATCGGCCGCGCCCGGCCTATCGCGCGACCGTCGAGAACTCGATCTATATCGCGCCGGCAGCACAGGGGCTCGGCATCGGCGGCCTCCTCCTCGATGCGCTGATACAGGCCTGCACCGAACGCGGCTTCCGCCAGATGATCGCGGTGATCGGCGACGGCACCGGCGCCTCGGTCGGCTCGCGCCGCCTGCATGAGCGCGCCGGCTTCCGGCTGATCGGCGTCGCCGAGAAGGTCGGCTTCAAGCACGGCCGCTGGCTCGACCAGATGCTGATGCAGAAGGAACTAGGCGAGGGCGACGGCACGCCACCCGCTCTATAGACCTCAAAGCCCTCATCCTGAGGAGCCGCGTAGCGGCGTCTCGAAGGATGTTCCAGGAGGCTCGGGAATCATCTGGAGCACCCTTCGAGACGCAGCCTTCGGCTGCTCCTCAGGATGAGGGCTCGAATGAAAAGCCTGCCTCGGCGCGTCAGCTCACGACACTGAGCTTGTTGTCGAGCACCTTGAGCACGCGCGAGAGTTCGGAGCCGCGCTTCAGGATCAAGCCCGTCGCTGCGACGACCGAATACGCGCCCTGCCGCCGCGCCAGCGCCGGATCCTTGACGATCCGGTAGAGCGGCATCTCAGACGAGCGCCGGAACACCGAGAACTGCGCCTTATCCTTCAGGAAATCGATGGCGTAGTCGCGCCACTCGCCAGCCGCGACCATGCGGCCGTAGAGATTGAGCAATTCGCTGAGTTCGCGCCTGTCGAAGGTCACGGTCGTGGATCGCGCCGGCGCTGGAAAATGGACCACCGCGCCGGCGGATTGCGGTTGTGGCGTTTCGCTGTCGCTCATGGCGCCTCCCTGGTCGGGGCCTCACCAAATCATCGGGGAATGATGCGCCTGCGGTCCTGCGCTGGCAAGGGATCGCTGCTGGCACCCGGAATGCGTTTTGCGCGAATGCCCCATTTTCGCCGCGAACGCGTCAAGCGAGCGCCAAGTTGCGCCGTTCAACTCTCCTCGTTGCCTCGACGGCCCGGTTTCGCTGATCGCCGGTTTGTCAGCCCCCCAGCCCCCCGGAGTTCGGGCGGAGCCGGGTCATCTTCATCGAGGCCAACTAGCGGCTGGCATTGCGCCGGCCGTTTTCTTTTTGGGATGCAGGCACCACCGCTGTCATTCCGGGTCGCCGCTAAGCGGCGAGCCCGGAATCTAGAACCGATGCTGCTCTTTGGAAGGGCTGTATTGCGGCATAGCTAGTCTTCACCGGCATCGGTTCTGGATTCCGGGCTCTTCGCTTACGCGAAGCCCCGGAAAGACGGCGTGGCCGGTGCGCTCTACCGCATCTGCCCGTGATACTCGGCATTAGGGCGCATATCGACCGCCGAGGCCATCCGGTTCGACATGTTGTAGAAGGATGCGACGGCGCCGATATCCCAGATGTCGCGCTCGCCGAAGCCGGCCTTGCGCAGCGCCTCGCGATCGTCCTCGCCGATCAGATGCGGCGTCTCCGTCAGCTTGACCGAGAAATCGAGCATGGCGCGGTGCCGCACCGACAGCTCGGCCGCCCGGTAATTCATCACCAGCAGCTCGCCCAGCACGGGATCCCCGGAGAGCTGGCGCACCGCAGCACCATGGGCGGTCAGGCAATAATAGCAGCGGTTCACGCTGGAGACGGCGACCGCGATCATCTCCCGCTCCAGCTTCGACAGGCCGGACGGCGCCAGCATCAGGTCGTTGTAGAAGGCTGCGAAGGCCGTGAGCTTGGCGTCGTCATGCGCATAGGAGGTCAACACGTTCGGCACGAAGCCGAGCTTTTCCTGGCATTTCGCGAAATAGGCCTGGTTCTCCGGCGACAACGCCCCCGGCTTCAGGTCCAGCGCCATGACGGCAGGCGGCGAATCCTGGCGCGTCGGCTCTTCTCCCACCTTGGGTTTGTCATGCTTTGTTGCCATGGTGCGTCCTGTCGAATCCGGGGGGAGCGTCAGCTTGCCGCTTTTTCGGGCACGGCAAGTTGAAAGCCTGCGCAGCCTATGTCATCGCTGCGGCAAAACAACTGGGGTGAACCATGGGCAAACGGGTGACGAACGCGACTGCGGGTGCAATCGCAGCGATCGAGGCCGCAGCCACCGGACTGAAGAGTTCGATGCCCGCCGAGTTCCCCCGCCTGCTCTTTGGTCGATCCGTCGCCGAGGATCTCGAGGCCCTTCCGGCCGACATGCTCGCCCGCACCGCCGCTGCCGCGTTCGAGCACCTGGCCCAGCCGCGCAAGCCCGATACGATCAACCTGCGCTTCCGCGACGAGGAATACGGCGAGGGCGAGCGCAAGAACCAGCTCACCGTCCTCGAAGTCGTCAACGACAACAAGCCGTTCCTGCTCGATTCGACGCTTGCCGAGTTGCAGGAGCAGGGTCATGAGCCGCGTCTCGTCGCCCATCCGATCCTGGCGGTCGCCCGCGACGCCAAGGGCAAGTTCACCGCGCTGGCCGGCGAAGCGGCCGGCCGTGCGCCCGAGGGCACGCGCCGCGAGAGCCTGCTCCACATCCATGTCCCGCGCATCGATACGCCGGAAGCGCGCGAGAAGCTGCGCGCCGGGCTGGAGCGCGTCTATAACGACGTCTCGCTCGCGGTGGACGACTGGGCCGCAATGCGCGGCCGCATCACCGAGGTGATCCAGGCCTATCGCGCCAATCCGCCGCCGCTGCCGGAAGACGAGATCAACGAGGCGCTGCAATTCCTCGAATGGATCGCCGGCGACAATTTCACCCTGCTCGGCATCCGCGCCTATCGCTTCCCCGGCGGCGATGTCGCGGCCGACCCGATCGAGGGCTCGGGCCTCGGCATCCTCCGCGATCCCACCGTCAAGGTGCTGCGCAAGGGCCGCGAGCTGGTCACGGTCACGCCGGAGCTCCGCTCCTTCCTGGCCAAGCCCCAGGCGCTCATCATCACCAAGGCCAACGTCAAGAGCCTAGTGCATCGCCGCGTCCATCTCGACTATGTTGGCGTCAAGCTGTTCACCGCTGACGGGCGGCTCGACGGCGAATTGCGCATCGTCGGCCTGCTCACCTCGAACGCCTATACCGGCTCGGCCCGCGGCATTCCCTATCTGCGCCTGAAGGTCGCACGCGTCGCCAAGAATATCGGCTTCGACCCGGCGAGCTATTCCGGCCGGGCGCTGATGAACGTGCTCGACGCCTATCCGCGCGACGAGCTCTTCCAGATCGACACCCCGACGCTGGAGCAATTCGCGCTCGATATCCTCCAGCTCACCGAGCGGCCGCGCATCCGCGCGCTTGCCCGCGTCGACGAGTTCGACCGCTTCGTCTCGATCCTCGTCTTCATCCCGAAGGACCGCTACGACACCACGGTGCGCCTGCGCGTCGGCGATTTCCTGGCGCGGATCTATGGCGGGCGCCTCTCGGCCGCCTACCCCGCATATCCCGAGGGACCGCTCTCGCGTACCCACTACATCATCGGCCGCGACGAGGGCAAAACCCCGCGCGTCGAGCGTGCGACGCTCGAAGCCGGCATCAGCGCCATCGTCCGCACCTGGGGCGACGGGCTGAAGGACGTTCTCGACCAGGAGAAGGCCGGCCCGGCCGCCCGCGCGCTGGCCGAGCGCTATGCCGAGGCCTTCGGCGCCGCCTATCGCGAGCGCTTCTCGGCCGCCGATGCGCTGGTCGATATCGAGATGCTCCAGCAGCTCACGCCGGAGCGCGGCCGCGCCGTCAATCTCTATCGGCGCGAGGGCGACGACGCCAAGCGCGCCAATCTCAAGGTCTTCTCGCGCGGCGCGCCGATCTCGCTTTCGGCCCGCGTCCCGGTGCTGGAGAACATGGGCTTCCGCGTCGTCAACGAGCGGACCTACAACGTCATGCCCCAGGGCAATGGCGACGCGGTCCGCATCTGGCTGCACGACATGACGCTGGAGCGCGCCGACGACGGCGAGATCGATATCGAGCATCTCGATCCGACCATCGAGGCGGCGCTGATGGCGCAGTTCCGTGGCCTCGCGGAATCCGACCGCTTCGACCAGCTCGTGCTGGTCGCCGGCCTCGCCTGGCGCGAGGCGGCTCTGCTGCGCGCCTTCGGCCGTTATCTCAGGCAGGCCGGCGCGCCCTATGCGCAGGGCTATATCGCCGACGCCCTGACCCGCCATGCCGGCATCGCAGCGGGGCTCGTCGCCTATTTCGCCGCCAAGTTCGATCCGCGCGTTCCGGCGGGCGAGCGCGAGCAGCGCATGGCCCAGAAGCATGCCGAGATTGAGGAAGCGCTCGACGCCGTCACCAGCCTCGACGACGACCGCATCCTGCGCCGCCTCGTCAATCTGGTCGATGCCGCCCTGCGCACGAACTTCTTCCAGATCGGTCCCGACGGCCAGCCGCGCCAGACCATCACCTTCAAGTTCGACTGCGCCAAAGTCGACGGCCTGCCGCTGCCGCGCCCGCTCTACGAGATCTTCGTCTATTCGCCGCGCGTCGAGGGCATCCATATGCGCTTCGGCAAGGTCGCGCGCGGCGGCCTGCGCTGGTCCGACCGGCCGCAGGATTTCCGCACCGAGGTGCTGGGCCTCGTCAAGGCGCAGCAGGTCAAGAACGCCGTGATCGTGCCGGTCGGCGCCAAGGGCGGCTTCTTTCCGAAGCAGCTCCCGCCGGCCTCCGACCGCGCCGCCTGGCTGGCCGAGGGCACCGAGAGCTACCGCATCTTCATCCGCAACCTGCTCGAGCTCACCGACAATCTCGACGGCGAGACCATCGTGCCGCCGCCGGACACGGTGCGTCATGACGGCGACGACCCCTATCTCGTCGTCGCCGCCGACAAGGGCACCGCGACCTTCTCCGACACCGCCAACGCGATCTCGCTGGAGAAGCATCACTGGCTGGGCGACGCCTTCGCCTCCGGCGGCTCTCAAGGCTACGACCACAAGGGCATGGGCATCACGGCGCGGGGCGCCTGGGAAGCGGTGAAGCGCCATTTCCGCGAGGTCGATATCGACATCCAGACCACGCCGTTCACCGTCGCCGGCGTCGGCGACATGTCGGGCGACGTCTTCGGCAACGGCATGCTGCTCTCGCCGGCGATCAAGCTGGTCGCGGCCTTCGACCACCGCGACATCTTCCTCGACCCCGATCCGGACATGGCGAAGTCCCAGGCCGAACGCCAGCGCCTCTTCGCCCTCCCGCGCTCCTCCTGGCAGGATTACGACAAGAGCCTGATCTCCAGGGGCGGCGGCATCTTCTCGCGCCAGGCCAAGAGCATCCCGCTCTCTCCCGAGGTCCGCGCGCTGCTCGACCTGGACAAGAAGGAGGTCTCGCCGCCGGAGCTGATGACGGCGATCCTGAAGGCGCGCGTCGACCTGCTCTGGTTCGGCGGCATCGGCACCTATATCCGCGCCTCCGACGAGACCGATGCGCAGGTCGGCGACCGCGCCAATGACGCGATCCGCATCACCGGCAACGATCTCCGGACGCGGGTCATCGGCGAGGGCGCCAATCTTGGCGTCACCCAGCGCGGCCGCATCGAGGCGGCGCGCAAGGGCGTCAAGCTCAACACCGACGCGATCGACAACTCCGCCGGCGTCAACACCTCAGACGTCGAGGTCAACATCAAGATCGCGCTCGCCGGCCCGGTGAAGGACGGCCGCCTGAAGGAAGACAAGCGTAACGAATTGCTGGCGGCGATGACCGACGAGGTCGGCGATCTCGTCCTGCGCAACAACTACCTGCAGACGCTGGCGCTCTCGCTGACCGAGGCGCAAGGCTCGGCCGCAACGCCCGGCCTGCGCTTCCTGATGCAGACGCTGGAGCAGGACGGGAAACTCGATCGCTCGGTCGAGTACCTGCCGAGCGATGCCCAGATCGCCGAGCGCGAGAAGCGCAGCGAAGGCCTGACCCGGCCGGAGCTCGCCGTGCTCCTGGCCTATGCCAAGCTCTCGCTGCACGACGCGCTGCTCGAATCCTCGGTGCCGGATGACCCCTATCTCGCCAGCGAACTCGTCCGCTACTTCCCGAAGGCGCTGCGCGAGGCCTATCCGGACGCGATCGCCAGCCACAAGCTGCGCCGCGAGATCGTCGCGACCCAGCTCGCCAACGCCATCGTCAACCGCGGCGGCCCGGCCCTCGTGCCGGTGCTGGCGGCGCTGACCCGCTCGGACGCACCGGCCATCGCCGCCGCCTACGCGATCGCCCGCGATTCCTTCGATCTCATCGCCCTCAACGGCGAGATCGACGCGCTCGATGCCAAGATCCCCGGCAAGACCCAGCTCGGCCTTTACGGGGCAGCGCAGGAGCTCGTCACCAACCGCATGGGCTGGTTCCTGCGGCGCGGCGTCGCCAAGCCCGGCACGATCGAGCAGACCATCGCGCGCTATGCCAAGGGCGTGAAGGAACTGTCCGAACATCTCGGCAGCCTGCTGCCCGAGGCCGCCTCGCAGGCACGGCTCGCGCGCATCGCCGTGCTCACCTCGGAAGGCGTGCCGGAGGCGCTGGCCACGCGCATCGCCAGCCTGCCGGCACTCGCCGAGGCGACCGACATCGTCGACATCGCCGAGCGCAGCAAGCGCGAGATCGGCGAGGTCGCCCGCATCCATTTCGGCATCGACGCGCTGTTCGGCCTGTCGAGCCTGAAGGCGGCGGCAGCGGCGGTGCCGGCGACGGACGATTACGAGCGCCTGGCCCGCGAGCGGGCGATCGAGACCCTCGACGACGCCCAGTCCAACCTGACGCAAGAGGTCTCCGCCTCGGCCAAGGGGCAGGGCACGCTGGAGAGCTGGCTAGCCGAGCGCGGCGAGGATGCGGAACGCACCCGCACCACCGTCAACGCGATCGCAAGTTCCGGCCTCACCCTGCCGAAACTGATGGTCGCCGCCGGCATGCTGGCCGACCTGCCGCGCAAGCATTAGAAGGCATGGTGTTTTGACGACCAAACGCGCCGTCATCCCGGGCTTGACCCGGGATCCGTCTTAGAGCGCTTAAGCCCTGGGATGGATTCCGGATCGGCGCCGCTATCGCGGCTTGTCCGAAATGACGGCGGCGTTTCCATACGCAAACCGGCACCCGCTTGTGCACCCTTGAACGGAAAGACCGATGACCGGCGAAGCCGACACGACCACCCGCATCGACCCCAAGCTGCTCGAAATCCTGGTCTGCCCGCTGACCAAGGCGACGCTGGAATACGACGCCGCGAAGCAGGAACTGATCAGCCGCGCCGCCAAACTGGCCTACCCGATCCGCGACGGCATCCCGATCATGCTGCCGGAAGAGGCGCGTCAGCTCGAAGATTGAGCCCGTTTGGGCCCCACGCGCCTCCGTGTTAGGATGTACACATCCCAACACAAGGATCGAGAACATGGCTGCGACGGAAACCATGACAATCCGGGTTTCTGCCGAAACCAAGCGCAAGCTCGAACGCATCGCGGCCGGCACCCGGCGCAGCAAGTCCTTCCTCGCTGGCGAAGCGGTTTCCGCTTATGTCGACCGTGAGCTTGAGATCATCGAGGGGATCAAGCGCGGCCTTGCCGATGTCGAGGCCGGGCGGGTCGTTCCGCATGACGAAGCCATGGCGGAGGCTCGCCGGATCATCGCGGAGGTGCGTCGCGAACGAGCCGACCGGAAATGAAGCGGGTCATCTGGTCGGATAACGCCAGACGCGACTATTTTGCGATCCTCAGATACATCGCCCAAGACAATCCGGACGCCGCCGAACGAACCGTCGATGCCATTGAGCAGGCTGGCAATATGCTCGGCGAGTTCGCGACCGGGCGGCCCGGCCGCGTGAGTGGCACTTACGAGAAGCTGGTTCCCGGCCTGCCTTATATCCTCGCCTATACCATCGCATCCCAAGGCGAGCGTGAGGTCGTAGCGATCCTGCGCGTCATCCATACGGCGCGAGACTGGCGCGAAGAGGATTGGCCCGCGTAAGCGCGGCTCTTAAAGCGCCTCGCCCCGCAGCAGCCGCGGCGGCGCACCGGCGACACCAGCGGCCTCGCGGATGAAGAAGCGCTTCAGCCCCGGCAAACGATCGACGATGCCGAGCCCGAGATCGCGTGCCAGCCTGAGTGGTGTCGCATCGTTCGAAAAAAGGCGATTGAGCCCATCGGTTACAGCGCCCATCGCCACGGTGTCGAAGCGCCGCGCCTTTTCATAATCCTCCAGAACATCGGCCGAGCCGGGATCGAGGCCGAGCCGCGCCGCATCGACGATCGCCTCGGCCAGCGCCGCGACGTCCTTCAGGCCGAGATTCAGCCCCTGCCCGGCGATGGGGTGGATCAGATGGGCGGCATCGCCCAGCAGGGCCAGCCGCTCGCCGACGAAGCGGCGCGCAACCCCGAAGCCGAGGGGATGCGCGCCGACTGCGCTTTCGAGCGCGATCTCGCCGAGTTCGAGCCCGAAGCGCCGCTCGATTTCGGCCAGCATGTCGGCCGTATCGAGCGAGAGCAGCGGTTCGACATTCTCCGTCCGCTCCGTCCAGACGATCGAGGAGCGGTGTCCGAGCGCCCCGCCATCGGCCAGCGGCAGGATCGCGAACGGCCCCGACGGCAGGAAATGCTCGACCGCGCGCCCGTCATGAGGCCTCTCATGCCCGATCGTCGCAACGATACCCGATTGGCCGTAATCCCAGCCGACCCAGCCGATACCCGCCTGCTCGCGCAGTTTCGAGCGCGCGCCATCGGCCGCGACCAGCAGAGTCGCCTCGCAGCGCGTTCCATCGCCGAAAACCAGCGCGATCGATGCATCCTCGGCCGTGAAACGCCGCACGCCGGCACGCCGCAGTTCGACGCCGGCAGCCTCGCAGGCCGCCTTCAGCGCCGCCATCAGGGCCGCATTTTCGACCATATGGGCGAAGGGCTCCCCGGGCTCGACCTCGCCGTCGAAGGTCAGGAAGACCGGGCGGACCGCATCCTCGGTGCGGCTGTCGGAGACGATCATCTCCAGCATCGGCTGGGCGGTATGCGCGATCACATCCCAGATGCCGAGCGTCTTCAGCATCGCCCGGCCGCCGGCCGCGACGGCATAAGCCCGGTTGTCGGCGCGCGGCGCGGCCGACAGCGCCGGATCGGCCAGGATGACCGCAAAATCCGCGCCCAAACCCTGCTTCAGCGCGAGCGCCAATGCCAGCCCGGCAATGCCGCCGCCGGCGATGACGATCCGCATGGCGGGCCTCTCTTCGATAGCCATCTCGTCCTTCTCTCCGCGTCGACTTGACGCCACGGGATGCCTCGGTGCTGATGCCAGGCGAAACCGGTGTTCCTGTGCGGGCCGCCGGCCGCTCCGTCAACCTGACCGCGATACCGCCGACCATGTCCCAGATCAGCGCCTCCCTGACGGCGATCCTCGACCTCGAGCCGCTCGAGCGCAACCTGTTCCGCGGTCGCAGCCCGAAATCGAGCTGGCCACGCGTCTTCGGCGGGCAGGTGATCGCGCAATCGCTCTATGCCGCCTGCAAGACGGTCGAGGGCCGGCAGCCGCATTCGCTGCATGCCTATTTCCTGCTGGCCGGCGACCCAGAGGTGCCGATCGTCTACGAGGTCGACCGGCTGCGCGACGGCCGCTCCTTCACCACGCGCCGCGTCCTGGCCATCCAGAAGGGCGAGGCGATCTTCGCCATGTCCGCCTCCTTCCATGTCGAGGAGCCCGGCTACGAGCACCAGATGCCAATGCCGAAGGTGCCGATGCCGGAGGAGCTGCCGGATCGCGAGGAAATGGTGAAGCTGTTCAGCGCGCCGGAGCACAACCCGCTGCAAACCTTTTACCAACGCAAGCGACCGATCGAGATTCGCCCCGTCGAGCTCGAGCGCTATCGCGGCGGCGGCAGCCTGGAGCCGAAGTTCAATGTCTGGATCCGGGCCGTCGAGCCCCTGCCCGACGAGCCTGCCTTCCACCAGAGCGTCCTCGCTTACGCCTCCGACCTGCTCCTGCTCGATTCCAGCCTGATCGCCCATGGCACCTCGGTCTTCAATCGGAAGATCCAGGCTGCGAGCCTCGACCACGCCCTGTGGTTCCACCGGCCGTTTCGCGCCGACGACTGGCTGCTCTACTCGCAGGACAGCCCGTCGACCTCCGGCGCGCGCGGCTTTTCGCGGGGCCTGGTCTTCAACCGGGAAGGCCATCTGGTCGCCTCGGTGGCGCAGGAAGGACTCGTTCGGCCCCGGCCCGATCTCGGCTGACCGGATTTCGGGCAGCTGCGTAGAAACCGACCACCTGCCTGATTATTAGGCAAACTTGCCGCCTTTTTCTCTTCATGCTCGCTGATTCGGCCTCCGGATGCGGCTTTGCCGTGCCCGGAATGCGTTGGCACGTCCCTTGAATTGCATGTTGCGACGCAACTGCGGTCCCGCAGGCGCGAGAGGTGCAACGAGATCGCCGGGGCTGACGACCGGGCGGCGCAGACGGGGAAACCCAGCACATGAAAATCGTGATGGCGATCATCAAGCCGTTCAAGCTGGAGGAGGTGCGCGACGGGCTCACCGCCGTCGGCGTGCACGGCCTGACCGTGACCGAGGTGAAGGGCTACGGCCGCCAGAAGGGTCATACGGAAATCTACCGCGGCGCCGAATATGCCGTGAGCTTCCTGCCCAAGATCAAGATCGAGGTCGCGGTTTCCGACGAGCTCGTCGACCGGGTGATCGAGACGATCACCGCCGCGGCCCGCACCGGCCAGATCGGCGACGGCAAGATCTTCGTCTCGTCGATCGAAAAGGCCGTGCGCATCCGCACCGGCGAAACCGACACCGACGCCCTCTGAGCCCGACCCTTCAGGAGTTTTCGACGATGAATTTCAGGACTTCCCTGCGGGCCGGGTTGACGGGTCTCGCGCTAGCGACACTCACGGCTGGCGTCGCGCTGGCCCAGGCCCCCGCCACACCGCCCGTCCCCAACAAGGGCGACGTTGCCTTCATGATGAGCTCGACGATCCTCGTCCTGCTCATGACAGTGCCCGGCCTCGCGCTGTTCTATGGCGGCCTTGTTCGCACCAAGAACATGCTTTCGGTGCTGACCCAGGTCTTCGCCATCGTCAGCATGGTCTGCATCCTCTGGGTCGCCTATGGCTACTCGCTCGCCTTCACCAATGGCGGCGGCCTGAACGACTTCGTCGGCGGTTTCTCCAAGGCCTTCCTCAGGGGCGTCGACGCCACCACGGTCGCCGGCACCTTCTCGAACGGCGTCTATATCCCCGAATTCGTCTATGTCTGCTTCCAGATGACCTTCGCCTGCATCACGCCGGCACTAATCGTCG
Organism: Allobosea sp. ASV33; assembly: GCF_016428755.1. GTDB lineage: Bacteria > Pseudomonadota > Alphaproteobacteria > Rhizobiales > Beijerinckiaceae > Allobosea. The sequence goes on along the minus strand of NZ_JAELTI010000016.1, from coordinate 40,626 downwards.
GCGCCTTCGCTGAGCGGATGAAGTTCTCGGCCCTGCTGCTCTTCACCGTGCTCTGGGTCACCTTCATCTATTTCCCGATGGCCCACATGGTCTGGTACTGGGGCGGTCCTGACGCCGTCGGCAATGCTGCCAAGGCGCTCGCCGAGGCCGGCGCGGATGGCAAGGCCGCCGCTCAGGCCGCGCTCGACGCCGTCAATGCCGATGCCGGCATGCTCTTCAAATGGGGCGCGCTCGACTTCGCCGGCGGCACGGTCGTCCATATCAACGCAGGCATCGCCGGCCTCGTCGGCTGTATCCTGATCGGCAAGCGCGTCGGCTTCGGCAAGGAACTGATGGCGCCGCACTCGCTGACGATGACGCTGATCGGCGCAGCCCTCCTCTGGGTCGGCTGGTTCGGCTTCAATGCCGGCTCCAACCTCGAGGCCAACGGCACCGCCGGGCTCGCCATGCTCAACACCTTCGTCGCGACCGCGGCGGCGGCGCTGGCCTGGCTCTTCGTCGAATGGGCGGTCAAGGGCAAGCCTTCGATGCTCGGCATGGTCTCGGGCGCCGTCGCCGGCCTCGTTGCCGTCACCCCGGCCGCCGGCTTCGCCGGCCCGATGGGCTCGATCGTGCTCGGCCTCGTTGCGGGCGCCGTCTGCTTCGTCTTCTGCACGACGGTGAAGAACGCGCTCGGCTACGACGATTCGCTCGATGTCTTCGGCATCCACTGCGTCGGCGGCATCATCGGCGCGATCGCGACCGGCATCCTCGTCAACACCACGCTCGGCGGCGCCGGCATCCCCGACTATTCCAGCAAGCCCGGCGAACTCGCAGTCGGCGCCTATGAGTTCGGTCCCGCGGTGATGTCCCAGGTCAAGGCGGTGCTGTTCACCATCGTGTTCAGCGGTGTCGGTTCGGCGATCCTCTACAAGATCGTCGACCTGATCGTCGGCCTGCGCGTCACCACCGATCAGGAACGCGAAGGCCTCGACATCGCCGAGCACGGCGAGCGCGCCTACCATAGCTGATCCTCCCGCCGCTCCCAGCGGCAACTCGGCCCCGGCAGCTCCGCCGGGGCCTTTTTTATGGCCCCGGCCCATCTTGCTCGGGCTGGAAATGGAGAATGACGAAGCGCCGCCCGGCAAGGTTAAGCGGGTCTTAACCTCGGCTTCCTAACCTTCTGCGGATGGCCGGAATGGTGCGGCCCGAAAGTCCGGACAAGACCCGAAACCGCATGCGCACGATCCGCCGCTCCCAATCGCTCATGGACCGCCTGCCCGACCCGGTGCGCGAGTTCCTGTCGCGCCGCGCGTCGGAACTCACCGGCCTCGGCGTTCTCGCCCTGATGGTCGCGATCTCGGTCGCGCTCGCGAGCTGGTCGGTCGACGATCCCAGCCTCAACAACGCCACCAGCGGCGCCGTCCGCAACTGGCTCGGCCGGCCCGGCGCCATGGTCGCCGATCTCCTGATGCAGCTCATCGGCATCGGCGTCATCGCCCTGCTGTTCCCGCCGGTGATCTGGGCGCTCAGGCTCGTCCGCTTCCATATTTTCGATCGCGGCGCCCTCAAGCTCGGCCTCTGGGTCGTCGGCGTCGCCGCGACCGCCGCCGTCGCCAGCGCCCTGCCCGCGACGCCACGCTGGCCCCTGCCCACCGGCATGGGCGGCGTGATCGGCGACGGCCTGCTCTTCGGCACCCGTAATATCGCGGGCATCGCCGGCAGTGCGGTCGGCAGTCTCGTCGGCTTCCTCTATGCCGGCATCGCCATTCTCGCCGTCACCGCTGCCGCCGGCTTCGGCTTCGTCACCGACGAGGACCCGGCGCTCGACAATTACGAGGCCGAGGATAGCTGGTCCGATGGCGACGAGCGCCGCGACGACGAGCCCGGCATCGCGGTCATCCTGATCGGCTGGCTCGCCCATGGCGCGATGGCGCTACGTGCCGCGATCCTGCGCCGCCTGCCGCAGCCGCCGGAGCCTGCGGTCGATACCGGCGTCGTTCCGACCCGTGACAGCAACCGCGTGCGCCGCGAGCCGCAATTTGGCGAGGCCCCGGCCGACCGCCGCAGCCTGCCCGATTTCGATCCCGCGCCGCTGCCGGGCGCGCGCCCCGTTTCGGCTCCGAATCGAGCGTCCGACGATGACGACGCGCCCTTCGATCTCGACGACGAGCCGCAGGATCTGCGCGATCTCAACGCACCGCGCGTGACCATGCCGCGCCCGGCGCCCAAGCCCGGCAAGCGCATGCAGCGCGAGGCGCAGCCCTCCCTGCTCGACCGCGACACGTTCGAATTGCCGCCGCTGACCTATCTGGCCGAGCCGAAGAAGGTCGCCGCCAACGCGGTCTCGACCGACGCATTGGAGCAGAACGCCACGCTGCTCGAAGGCGTGCTGGAGGATTTCGGCGTGCGCGGCGAGATCTCGCAAGTGCGCCCCGGTCCGGTCGTGACGCTCTACGAGCTGGAACCGGCTCCCGGCACGAAATCCTCCCGCGTGATTTCCCTTGCCGACGACATCGCGCGATCGATGAGCGCGGTGTCGGCGCGCGTGGCGGTGGTTCAGGGCAAGAACGCGATCGGCATCGAACTGCCCAACGCCCGCCGCGAGACCGTCTTCCTGCGCGAGCTTTTGGCGAGTCAGGATTTCGAATCGACCAAGCACAAGCTCGCGCTCTGCCTCGGCAAGACCATCGGCGGCGAGCCGGTGATCGCGGATTTGGCGCGCATGCCGCATCTGCTCGTGGCGGGCACCACCGGCTCGGGCAAGTCGGTCGCGATCAACACGATGATCCTGTCGATCCTCTACCGGCTGAAGCCGGAGGAGTGCCGCCTGATCATGGTCGATCCCAAGATGCTCGAGCTCTCCGTCTATGACGGCATCCCGCATCTGCTCACCCCCGTCGTCACCGATCCCAAGAAGGCGGTCGTCGCCCTCAAATGGGCGGTGCGCGAGATGGAGGAGCGCTACAAGAAGATGTCGAAGCTCTCGGTGCGCAACATCGACGGCTTCAATGCCAGGGTCGGCGAGGCCAAGGCGGCCGGCGAGGTCATCACGCGGACCGTCCAGACCGGCTTCGACAAGCATTCGGGCGAGGCGATCTATGAGGAGGAGGTCATGGACCTCGAGCCTCTGCCCTATATCGTCGTCATCGTCGACGAGATGGCCGACCTGATGATGGTCGCCGGCAAGGAGATCGAGGGCACGATCCAGCGCCTCGCCCAGATGGCGCGCGCCGCAGGCATCCATGTCGTGCTGGCGACGCAGCGCCCCTCGGTCGACGTCATCACTGGCACGATCAAGGCGAATTTCCCGACCCGTATCTCCTTCCAGGTGACCTCGAAGATCGACTCGCGCACGATCCTGGGCGAGATGGGCGCCGAGCAGCTTCTGGGCCAGGGCGACATGCTCTACATGGCCGGCGGCGGGCGCATCACCCGCGTCCACGGCCCCTTCGTCTCGGACAACGAGGTCGAGAAGGTCGTCGCCCATCTGAAGACGCAAGGCCGGCCGCAATATCTCGATGCCGTCACCTCCGAGGAGGAGGAAGCGGGCGAGGACGAGGACGGCGCCGTCTTCGACAAGACCGGCATGGGCTCGACCGACTCGGACGATCCCTACGAGCAGGCGGTGGCGGTCGTGCTGCGCGACAAGAAGGCCTCGACCTCCTATATCCAGCGCCGCCTCCAGATCGGCTACAACCGCGCCGCCTCCATCATGGAGCGCATGGAGAACGAGGGCATCGTCGGGCCCGCAAACCACGCCGGAAAGCGCGAGATCCTCGTCGAGGGCCAGAATCAGCACGACGAATGAGGCTTGCGACAACGGCGCGCCCTTGCGGGCGCCTGCGCCAGTCCTCAAATTGCCATGACGTTGCTGCAACTTACGCGGCAGACCCGGCGTTTAAGCGAAAGGTGGATCAGCCATCGCATGATCCCCGGCTCAGCGATCTCTAAGCTTCGGCAGGAATGACCGCGGCACAAGGAATGGAGCAGCCTTGCTCGACAGATTGACCCCGGCCGTTCGGGCTTCGGTTCTGGTGGCGACGCTCGCCGGCGGCGCGCTGGCGGCCGGCCCGCTCGCAGCCCAGCCGCTCCAGCTGCAGCCGCCGAAGCCTGTCGCCGCCAAGCCGGCGGCGCCGCGCCTCGTGTTGCCGCCGCCCCGGCCGGCTGGTCTCGGCGAGGCCCGCAGCGCCGCGGCGGAGGCCGCTCCCGTCCAGCCTGTGGCGACCAACGCGCCGGCCGCGGCCGCCCCCGTGGCTGAGACGGTAAAGCCCGCTGCCGCTCCCGCCAAGGGGAAGCAAGCCCCTCCTGCGACCCAGGAAGAGGCTGTCGAGCGGCTGAACGCCTATCTCAACAGCTTCCAGACCCTGCAGGGCAATTTCATCCAGCACGCCGCCAATGGCCGGCGCCTGGAAGGTCGCATCTATATCCAGCGCCCCGGCAAGATGCGTTTCGAATACGAGCCGCCGACGACCACGGAAGTGATCGCGGACGGTACCTCGGTCGCCATTCGCGACAAGCGCCTCGCGACGCAGGATCTCTATTCGATCGGCCAGACGCCCTTGAAGTTCCTCGTGCGCGAGAAGATGGATCTGGCGCGAGAAGGCACGCTCAAGGGCGCCAGCGTCGACGGCGACCTGCTCACCGTGCGACTGGAGGACCGCTCGACGCTCGGCGGCACCTCGAAGATCACCCTGAAATTCGATCTCGTCGCCAACGAGCTCCGGCAATGGGTCGTGGTCGATCCGCAGGGCTACGAGACCGCGATCTCGCTTTACAATCTCGACACCCGCCGCCGGCCCGATCCGCAGAATTTCGTGATCGACTACCAGCGCAAGCTCTGACGGCCCGCGGCAAGCCGAAAACGGCTTGCCTTTTGCGGCTCGACGACCCAGTTTCCGGCCTCCTCCCCGCCGGAATTCTCGCGTGCAACTCACCGTCACCAGCTGGAACATCAATTCCGTTCGCCTGCGCATCGGCATGGTCGGGGAGTACCTCGCCGCGCACGCTCCCGACGTGCTCTGCCTGCAGGAGACCAAGACTCCGGACGAGCAGTTCCCGGCCAAGGCCTTTCACCAGCTCGGCTATGTCCACCAGGCCTTCATCGGTCAGAAGGGCTATAACGGCGTCGCCATCGTCTCGAAATTGCCCTTCAGCGAGAAGGAGGCGATGTCGATGTGCGGCCGCAACGACGCCCGGCACATGACGGTGACGCTCGACAAGGCGGCCGGCCCCGCCGCCGGCATCGCGATCCATAATTTCTATATCCCGGCCGGCGGCGACCTGCCCGACCCCGAGAAGAACGACAAGTTCGCCCATAAGCTCGCCTTCCTCGACGAGATCGGCGCCTGGGGCGTGACCAAGAAGCCGACCGACCGGCCTGCGATCCTGCTCGGCGATCTCAATATCGCGCCATACGAGCACGATGTCTGGAGCCACAAGCAGCTCCTCGACGTCGTCAGCCATACGCCGATCGAGACGACGACGCTGGAGAAGCTGCGCAGCGAGCTCGGCTGGACCGACGCAGCGCGCACGCTGCGGCCCGAACCCCAAAAACTCTATTCCTGGTGGAGCTATCGCGCCCAGGACTGGGCGGCCTCGAACAAGGGCCGCCGGCTCGACCATATCTGGCTCTCCGACGGGCTGAAGCCGGCTTTGCGCGACCTCACCTTCCTGCGCGAGGCCCGCGGCTGGGAGCGCCCCTCCGACCACGTCCCGGTTACCGTGACGCTGGAGCTCTGACGCAGGCCACGCGGCCTTCCATGCCGCATCGGTCCCTCCGCCATGCCGGGCCGTCCTAACCGCCAGGCCCGCCCGCGTGGTATTGGCTTCGCGAAACGTCAGGCGAAGCCAGTCCCGTGCAGCCAGCTCTCCCCACCTCGCTCTCGTTCCGCGATGCGCTGCTTACCTTGGCCGTCATGGTGGTCTGGGGCACGAATTTCGTCGTCATCCATATCGGCGTGGAGCATTTCCCGCCGCTGCTGTTCGCGGCGCTGCGCTTCACCTTCGCGCTCCTGCCGGCTGTCTTCTTCCTCAAGCGCCCGGACGCGCCCTGGAGCAAACTCGCCGCCTATGGTGTCCTGATCGGCGCCGGGCAGTTCGGCCTGCTATTCTTCGCGATCAAGGGCTATATCGCGCCGGGCCTCGCCTCGCTCGTGGTGCAGTCGCAGCCTTTCTTCACGATCCTGCTGGCGGCCGCGATCACGCATGAGCGCGTGCAGCCCTTCCAGGTCGCCGGCCTTGCGCTGGCCGCCGTCGGGATCGGCGTGATTCTCTGGCACACTGACGGCTCGACCACGCCGCTCGGCATCGTCCTCGTGCTCGGCGCCGCGATTTGCTGGGCAGCCGGCAATATCGTCGCGCGCAGCACGCCCAAGGTCGACATGCTCGCCTATGTCGTCTGGACCAGCCTGTTCGCGATCCCGCCACTCCTTGCCCTCTCCTGGCTGATCGAGGGCTGGCCGGCGATCCGCATGGGCCTCGCCACGGCTCCGGCCGCCGCCTGGGCTGCCGCGATCTGGCAGGCGGTCGGCAATGTCATGTTTGGCTATGCCGTCTGGGGCTGGCTGCTCTCGCGCTATGCCGCCGCCACCGTCGCGCCGACGGCGCTGCTCGTCCCGGTCTTCGGCATGGGTGCCGCGGCGATCTGGCTCGGCGAGCCCCTGCCGGTCTGGAAGTTCGTCGCGGCCGGGCTCGTGATGTCGGGCCTGTGCATCAACATCCTGTGGCCGCGCTTCGCCGCAATCCGGGCAGCCCGGCACCCGCCCTCGTCCTGAACGAGAGCTACGTCCGGTCGATTGCATCCAGCGCTTCCTGGACGGCCGTGAGCTCGCCGACGAAGCCTTGTAACCGAGCTCCGATCGCAGCCGCGATGGCCTCGGCCGAATCAGGCGATTCGCCGAGCACGCGCCGCATCACGCTGCGCGGCAATCGCATCACCTGCGTCGGCTCGCGCGCGATGGCCGTGACCTGACGCGGCACCGAGGTGAACAAGGCAAGTTCGCCGATCATCGCGCCGGGCCCGACGATCTCGGTCGCGGGCTTGCCGTCATCCTGCACGGTCAGAGCAACCGCACCCGACACCACCAGCACCGCCCCGTCCGAGGGCTCGCCGGCACGGAACAGCACGTCCCCGGCGCGCAGGATGCGGCTTTCGGCCGCGAAGGCGAGCAGCCTCAGCGCATCGCGATCCATCAGGCTCAGCAGCGGCTGCCGGGCCAGCAGGGCCATGTCTTCGTCGAGTGCCATCCGTCAGGGATTCAGCCGGTAACCGCCGGCATCGGTGACCAGCAGGCGGGCATTGCCGGGATCGGGCTCGATCTTCTGGCGCAGCCGGTAGATATGGGTTTCGAGCGTATGCGTCGTCACCTGGCTGTTATAGCCCCAGACCTCCTGCAGCAGCACCTCCCGCGCGATCGGCTTGCGGCCGGCGCGATAGAGGAAACGCAGGATCGCCGTCTCCTTCTCGGTCAGCTTGGTCTTCGAGCCCTTCTCGCTGACGAGCAGCTTGGAACCCGGATGGAAGGTATAAGGCCCGACTTGAAAAATGGCGTCCTCGCTCGCCTCGTATTGCCTGAGATGGGCGCGGATGCGCGCCAGCAGCACGGCGAACTTGAACGGCTTGACCACATAGTCGTTGGCGCCGGCCTCGAGCCCGAGCACGGTATCGGCATCCGAGCCCTGTGCCGTCAGCATCACCACCGGGCTCTTGAAGCCGTTCTTGCGCATAACCTTGACGGCCTCACGCCCGTCCATGTCGGGCAGGCCGACATCCATGACGGCGAGGTCGACCCGGTCGCCCTGCACGGCCTTGATCGCCGCCGTCGCGGTATCGGCCGTCGACAGGCGAAACTCCTCGTAGAGCGAAAGCTGCTCGGACAGCGTGTCGCGCAGGGTCTGATCGTCATCGACCAGCAGAATATGATGGGCGGCGGACATGAATGGGGTTCGCTCGGACGCAGGGATTGCGGCAACATGAGCCTGCTGAGTCGTCATCGCAAGTGAGGCCGCCTGGAATTCCCGTGAGAAACCGCATCGATCACCCCGCCGCGCCGCATGACAGGCCGCGCAACCTCACCGCTCTGCGCGTCTTCGCCTCGGTCCAGGACCGGCGCAAGGGCTTTCTCGTCGCCGGTGGCGCGGTGTTTCCCTGCGCGCTCGGCCGCTCCGGCATCGGCACCGTCAAACGCGAGGGCGATGGTCGCACACCGCGCTTCGATCTGCCCCTGCGCAGCGTTTTCTACCGGGCCGACCGCCTGCCTCGCCCCCGCACGCTGCTGCCGCTGAGGCGGATCGGCCCCCGCGATGCCTGGTGCGACGACCAGAAGGACCGGCGCTACAACCGCCTGATCGACCGTCCGCCGGGCGAAGCCGAGGAACGGCTCAAGCGCGAGGATCATCTCTATGATGTGATCGTCGAGCTCGGCTGGAACGACCGGCCGGTGCAGCGCGGGCGCGGCAGCGCGATCTTCTGGCACCTCGCCCGCGCCGGCTTCACCCCCACCGCCGGCTGCGTCGCGGTCGAGGGCCATGTCTTCGCCAAGCTGCTGCCGCGGCTCGCCCGCCATTGCCGGATCGTGGTGAGGTGAGCTAGGACGGACGCCGAGCACCGTCTCGACCATCCTCTCCGGAATCGACCGGCGCATGCCAGGCACCGTCCTGCATCGCAGGCCGCTCCCAGCTTGAGAACTGCGATGACTGATTCGGTCTCCACCGGCTTCCGCTTCGGGCGGATCGCCGCCATGCTGCCTGTCGCCAACATGGCCCGCGCCTGCGACTTCTATGTCGGCGCCCTCGGCTTCCAAAAAACCTTCGAGAACGGCGACCCCGTCGGCTTCATGATCCTGAAGCGCGACGCAGCCGAACTGCACTTGACGCTTCAGCCCGGCCACAAGGCCGTGCCCTTCAACGTCGTCCACATGATGGTCGAGGATATCGACGCGGTGCACGCCGTGATCCGCTCGCGCGGCCTGCGCATCGTCAAGGGCCTGCGCGACAAGGATTACGGCCTGCGCGCCTTCGTCTTCGAAGACCCAGACGGCAACCGCATCGATGTCGGCGAACCATTGCAGCGGGCTTGAAACGCGCTGTCATCCCGTGCGCGCCGCGGCGCGCAGTGCCGCTGCGCAGACACGGGACCGCGTGACGAGAAGGCGCCTTTTCCGGAGGACGATCCCGTGTCTGCGCAGCAGCATTTCATCCTGCGGCGCGTACGGGATGACGCCCTGGTTACCGTCACCCCCGCGCCCCGAAGATCGCGCTGCCGACGCGCACATAGGTCGCGCCGAGCTGGATCGCCGCCTCGTAATCGGCGCTCATGCCCATGGACAGGCCCTTGAGCCCGTTGCGGGCGGCGATCTTGGCGAGCAGCCCGAAATGCGGTGAGGGGGGCTCCTCGGCCGGCGGAATGCACATCAGCCCCTCGATCGCGAGACCGTGAACCTCGCGGCAGCGGGCGATGAAGGCATCGGCCTCGGCCGGCAGCACGCCGCCCTTCTGCGCCTCCTCGCCGGTATTGACCTGAACGAACAACCGCGGGGTCCGCCCCACCCGCGCGATCTCGCGCGCCAGCTCCTTCGCCAGGCTCTCGCGATCGAGCGACTGGATGACGTCGAAGAGCTCGACCGCCTCGCGCGCCTTGTTCGATTGCAGCGGGCCGATCATGTGCAGCTCGGCATCCGGGAAGCGCTCCTTCAGCGCCGGCCATTTCGCCTTGGCCTCCTGGACGTAGTTCTCGCCAAAGATGCGCTGCCCGGCTTCGAGCACTTCGGTGATCTGCTCGGCCGGCTTGGTCTTGGAGACCGCGATCAGCGCGACCGCGCCAGCTTCACGCCCGAAATCGCGCTCCGCGCGGCCGATCGCCGTTCGAATCTCAGCCAAACGCGTAACCGTATCGCTCATCTGCCAGCCTCTCATGCCCTGCACGCCGTTGACCGCGTGCGCGCAATGGTGTCCTAGAGCAGGTTGCAAGATTCCGACATCCGGTTTTTGCATTCAGCCCCTGCGCCGGCCTGCCTCCGGGAGCCGGCAAACCCGCAAGAATTGCCCGCTGACATGGCCGTCGAACGCTACAATCCGAAAGAGTCCGAGCCGAAATGGCGCACCGTCTGGGAAGAGCGCAAGCTTTTCGAGACGAAGAACGACGACACACGGCCGAGCTACTACGTCCTCGAGATGTTCCCCTATCCGTCGGGGCGCATCCATATGGGCCATGTCCGCAACTACGCGATGGGCGACGTCGTTGCGCGCTACAAGCGCGCCAAGGGCTTCTCGGTGCTGCACCCGATGGGTTGGGACGCATTCGGCCTGCCGGCCGAGAACGCCGCCAAGCAGAAGAAGGTCCATCCGCGCGAATGGACCTACGAGAACATCGCGACGATGCGCAAGCAGCTCAAGTCGATGGGCCTGTCGCTCGACTGGAGCCGCGAGCTCGCGACCTGCGACCCCAGCTACTATCGCCATCAGCAGAAGATGTTCCTGGACTTCCTGAAGGCCGGGCTGGTCGATCGCAAGACCGCCAAGGTCAACTGGGATCCGGTCGACGAGACCGTGCTGGCGAACGAGCAGGTCATCGACGGCCGTGGTTGGCGCTCCGGCGCCCCGGTCGAGATCCGCGAGCTGACGCAGTGGTTCTTCAAGATCACCGAATACGGCCAGGAGCTGAACGACGCGCTCGACGGCCTGACGCGTTGGCCCGAAAAAGTCCGGCTTATGCAGAAGAACTGGATCGGCCGCTCGGAAGGCCTGCTGGTTCGTTTCGCTCTCGAATCGAATGGTGCGGGACAGGACGAGGTCGAGGTCTATACGACCCGGCCCGACACGCTGTTCGGTGCGAAATTCGTCGCCATCGCGCCCGATCACCCAATCGCCAAGTCGATCGCGGCGAAGAGCCCGTCGCTGCAGGCCTTCATCGAGGAGTGCAAGCGCACCGGCACGGCGCAGGAAGCGATCGACAAGGCCGAGAAACTCGGCTTCGACACCGGCCTACGCGCTATCCACCCGCTCGATCCGAATTGGACGCTGCCGGTCTATGTCGCGAACTTCGTGCTAATGGAATACGGCACCGGCGCCATCTTCGGCTGCCCGGCGCATGACCAGCGCGATCTCGACTTCGTCAACAAATACGGCCTGGGCAACATCCCGGTCGTCGCGCCCGAGGGCACCGATCCCGCGAGCTTCGTCATCACCGGCACCGCCTATGACGGCGACGGCCGCATGATCAATTCCCGCTTTCTCGACGGCCTGACCATCGCGGAAGCCAAGGAGGAAGTCGCCCGCAGGCTCGAAGCCGAGATCCGCGGCAACCGCCCGGTCGGCCAGCGCAAGGTCAATTTCCGCCTGCGCGACTGGGGCATCTCGCGTCAGCGCTACTGGGGCTGCCCGATCCCGGTCATCCATTGTTCCGCCTGCGGAACGGTGCCGGTTCCGGATGCCGATCTGCCCGTAAAGCTGCCGGATGACGTCTCCTTCGAGAAGCCGGGCAACCCGCTCGACCATCATCCGACCTGGAAGCACGTCGCCTGCCCGCAATGCGGCAAGGAGGCCCGCCGCGAGACGGACACGATGGACACTTTCGTCGATTCGTCCTGGTATTTCGCCCGCTTCACCGATCCGTGGCGGACGGAGAGCCCGACTGACCGCAAGGCCGTCGACCGCTTCCTGCCGGTCGACCAGTATATCGGCGGCGTCGAGCACGCGATCCTGCACCTGCTCTATTCGCGCTTCTTCACCCGCGCGATGAAGAAAACCGGCCATGCCGGGCTGGACGAGCCTTTCGCCGGTCTGTTCACGCAGGGCATGGTCGTGCACGAGACCTATCGCGCCGCCAATGGCGACTGGGTCGAGCCGGGCAATGTCCGCATCGAGGTCTCCGGCACCGACCGGCGCGGCTTCGACGTCGATACCGGCGCGCCGATCGAGATCGGCTCGATCGAGAAGATGTCGAAGTCCAAGAAGAACGTCGTGGACCCCGACGACATCATCGCCTCCTACGGCGCGGATACCGCGCGCTGGTTCATGCTCTCGGATTCGCCGCCGGATCGCGACGTGATCTGGACCGATGAGGGCGTGCAGGGCGCGGCCCGCTTCGTCCAGCGTCTCTGGCGCATGGTCGCAGAGATCGCCGAACGCACCGGCGGCAAGGCCGGCAAGCCCGCCGAGATCGGCGAGGCCGCCCTCACCTTGCGCAAGGCCAGCCATCGTGCGCTCGATGCCGTCGGTGCCGATATCGAGCGCCTCGGCTTCAACCGCTGCGTCGCTCATATCTACACGCTGACCAATGCCATCGGTAAGGCGCTCGACGCCGCGGCCGAGAAACCCGAGCTCGATGCCGATATCGCCTTCGCGCTCCTTGAGGCTGCCACGATCGTCACCCAGCTTGTGGCGCCGATGATGCCGCATCTGGCCGAGGAATGCTGGCAGGCGCTCCGCCAGCAGGGCCTCGCCGGCGAAGCGTCCTGGCCTGAGGTCGATCCTGCCTTGCTGAAGGATGACAGCATCACGCTGCCGGTCCAGATCAACGGCAAGAAGCGGGCGGACGTGACCGTGGCTGCCGATGCCGATACGGTGGCGGTGGAAGCGGCCGTTCGTGCCAACGAGGCCGTCCAGCGGGCCCTCGAAGGGCGTCCGATCCGCAAGATTATCGTGGTTCCCGGGAGAATCGTGAATGTCGTCGTCTGAAGCTCTCTCCCGCCGCGGCCTGCTTGCGGCCGCGCTGACGGTCGCGGCCCTGGCCGGCGGCTGCTTCCAGCCGCTCTATTCCGACTCCACCGCCAGCACGATCTTGGGCAGCAGCGTCAAGACGGCGCTGCGCGGCGTCGAGATCCCGGAGATCAAGGGCCTGATCGGTCACTATTTCCGCAACGAGCTGGTCTACGAGCTCGACGGCAGCGGCGACCCGGACGCCCCGAGGACCTCTAAGTTGGAGGCAGCCGTCGCTGAATCGGTCGAGGTTGTCACGGTCGACTACGCCAATGGCCGGGCCGATTCGGCCGTCCTTGTGGCGACGATCACCTGGAAGCTCACCCAGAACGGCACCGGCAAGGTTCTCGCCTCCGGCACGAACTCGGTCCGCGTTCCCTATGAGCGATCCTCGCAGCGCTTCGCCACCGTTCGCGCGGCGCGCAATGCGCAGGTCAGCGCGGCGAAGAACCTCGCCACCATCGTCAAGGGACAGATCGCCGCCGATCTGACCTCCTGACGCGCCATGGTTGCGATCAAGGCGCACGAGGCCGAGCGGACGCTCGCACGACTCGATCCCGCCTGGCGGCTGGTTCTGATCTACGGTCCCGACGCGGGCCTCGTCTCGGAACGGGCCGCGGGTCTGGCCCGTGCCAGCGTCGACGATCCGCAGGATGCGTTCCAGCTCGTGCGCATGGATGGCGACGCCATCGCCTCCGATCCGCTCAAGCTGGCCGACGAGGCCAATACGATCGGGCTCTTCGGCGGTCGCCGGGCCATCAGGGTCTCTCCGACCTCGAAGCCGCTGCTCGCTGCCCTGGAACCCCTGCTGGCGACCCCGTCGCAGGATGCGCTCGTCATCATCGAAGCCGGCGACCTCCAGCGCAGCAACCCCATCCGCACCGCCTGCGAGAAGGCGAAGACGGCGCTGGCCGTGCCCTGTTATGGCGACGCAGCGCGCGATCTCGGCTCGATCATCGATGAAATGGTTCGCGCGGCCGGCAAGTCGATCGACCGTGTGACGCGCGATCATCTCGCCGGCCTGCTCGGCGGCGACCGGCAGACCTCGCGCCGCGAGATCGAGAAGCTGCTGCTCTATGTCGGCACGGACGCCGCCGTGCAGGTCGAGCATGTCGATGCGATCGTCGGCGACACCGCCCAGCGCGAGCAGGCCATGCTGGTCGATGCCGTGTTTACTGGAAAGCTGCCGGTCCTGGACTTGGCCCAGGCCAAACTCAGCAGCGAGGGGCTGGATCCCGGCGTGATGCTCGGCGCTGTCCTGCGCCAGGCCTTGACGCTTCTGAAGGCGCGCCAGTCGATCGATGCCGGCAAGGGGCTCCGCGATGTCGTCGCGACGATGCGCCTGCCCTATCCGCGCATCGCGACCACGGAAGCGGCGCTGAACGCCTGGTCGAGCGCGAAATTGAGCGAAGCTGTCGGCCTGCTCGGCAATGCCGTTCTGGCGACGCGGCAGAACGCCGATATGGGCCGGGCCATTGCGACCCGCGCGCTGTGGACCCTCGCCCGGCTCGGACGCGCCGGCCGGGGCGACTAGACGCGACTGCCCGCCTTCGACGTCAGTCGGCTCCCCGCGGAAATGCCCTCGGTCAGGACTTCAGGCGGTGACAGAGCGCGTCGAGCTGCTCGAGCGTCTTGTAGCCGATCTTGACCTCGCCCGAGCCATTCGCCTTGTGCCCGATCGAGACGGAGAGGCCTAGCGCCTCTTCCAGCGCCTTCTCCAGGGCCCGGGTGTCCGGATCCTTCACCGGTTTCGGCTTGCTCGGGACAGCGCTCTTGGTCTCGCCACGCGCCTCGTCCTGCACGATCCGCTCGATATCGCGAACGCTCAAGCCTTCGTCGATGATCTTCTGCGCCATGAATTCCGGGTCCGAAACGGACAGGAGCGCGCGGGCATGGCCGGCCGAAACCGCGCCTTCGCTCACCAGCTTCCGCACCGGCTCTGGCAATTTAGACAGGCGCAGCGTATTGGCGACGTGGCTGCGGCTCTTGCCGATGACGCGCGCCAAGTCGTTCTGCGTGTAGCCGAATTCGGCGATCAAGCGCTCATAGCCGGCGGCTTCCTCGATCGCATTGAGATCCGTGCGCTGCACGTTCTCGACAATGGCGATCTCCAGCGCCTCCCGGTCATCCGCCTCGACCAGAATAACCGGCACGTCATGCAACTCGGCGCGCTGCGCCGCGCGCCAGCGACGCTCGCCGGCGATGATCTCATAAGCATCCATCATTCCGGGAATGGAACGAACGATGATCGGCTGGAGGATGCCGCGCTCGCGGATCGAGGTCGTCAGATCCTCGAGATCCTCCTCAACGAAATTGCGACGCGGATTGCGGGCGCTCGGCCGCAGGAACTCAACGGGAACGCGGCGCTGTCCACGCGCACGCTCGATCGCCCCGATCTCGTCACCCACATCGCCGATCAG
Organism: Allobosea sp. ASV33; assembly: GCF_016428755.1. Taxonomy (GTDB): domain Bacteria; phylum Pseudomonadota; class Alphaproteobacteria; order Rhizobiales; family Beijerinckiaceae; genus Allobosea. Next base: position 25,528 of record NZ_JAELTI010000016.1, on the reverse strand, counting down.
CGCCGCCAGACCGCGGCCCAGGCGGGAACGCCCCTGTTCTTCGGCCATCGCCATCCTCATCAACCTCTAAAACTTGTCTTTCAGGCAGCTGCGCGCAGGGCGCGCTCGCGCTTGATCACTTCCGACGCCAAGCGCAGATAGGCCTGCGACCCCGAGCAGCGGAGATCGTAAAGCAGCGCCGGCTTACCATAGGACGGCGCCTCCGAAATCCGCACGTTGCGCGGAATCACGGTCTCGTAGACCTTGTCGCCGAGGAAGCTCTTCACATCCGCCATCACCTGCCCGGAAAGGTTGTTGCGCGGATCGAACATCGTCAGCACCACACCCTGGATGATGAGGCGCGGGTTGAGGCCGGCCTTCACCTGCTCGACGGTCTTCAGAAGCTGGCTCAAACCTTCCAATGCGAAGAACTCGCACTGCAAGGGCACCAGCACCGCATCTGCCGCAGTCATCGCATTGATCGTAATCAGACTGAGGGAAGGCGGGCAGTCGATCAGGATATAGGTGAGGTCCTGGCAGCGCTGGTCATAGACGAGCTCGTCGATCGCATTCTTCAGCCGATGCGCACGGTCCTTAGCCGAAGCGATCTCCAGTTCGACACCGAGAAGGTCGAGCGTCGAGGGCGCGAGCGACAGGCCGGGAACCGCGGTGGCTTGAAGGGCCTGCCCCAACCCGACATCGCCGCAGAGCACGTCATAGGTCGAGGATTTGCGGCTGCGGCGATCGACGCCGAGCCCCGTCGAGGCGTTGCCCTGTGGATCGAGATCGACGATCAGGACCTTCTCGCCGATGGCTGCCAGGGCCGTGCCGAGATTGATCGCCGTCGTCGTCTTGCCGACGCCACCCTTCTGGTTGGCGAGCGCGATCACGCGCGGGCGGCGCGGTGTCGTCACGGATGTGAGCTCTGTCATGAATCGGCTCGTCTCTCGGCCGAGCGCACCATCAGGATTCGCGCGGCAGCGTCAGTCACGGAGGAAACCGTTGTCGCTTGAATCTTCCAATATCTGGCTGAGTCGGTCAATTCCGTATCTAGATGTTGTCCCTTGGGAAAGAGTCCAAGCGTGCCGGTTCTCAACAGCTCTTCGCACCAGACGAGCAATTGGGGCAGGGGCGCCAGGGCCCGCGCCGTCACCACATCGACCTTGCCGGTGAAATCGCCGATCACATCTTCGATACGGGCCGTGTGAACCTTGACCGGAGCCCCGGTGACGCGGGCCGCATGGCGCAGAAACGCGCATTTTCGCGCATTGCTCTCGACCAGATCGATCTGGCCTTTGCCCTGTTCCGCCAGGCAGATGCCGATCACGAGTCCCGGAAAACCGCCACCCGAACCGAGATCGAGCCAGCGCTCGCGCCCCTCGGCCAAGCCAAAGATCTGGAGAGAATCGGCGATATGCCGTGTCCAGACATCGGCAAGCGTGGCGGAGGAGACGAGGTTCTTCGCCGCCTGCCAGCGCCCGAGCTCCGCAACCAGAAGCGCCAGCCGCTCCTCTGTTTCACGTGAAACAGGCGTCAAGCTCAAAGCGCGCTGGCGGTCGTTCTTATCAACAGTCACGTCGACCCTGTGGATAATGCGGCCGCCCGGCCTTTCCGGGCGTGGGCCGCCAGCAAGGTCAAAGCCGCCGGTGTCATGCCCTCGATCCGGCCGGCTTGCGCCAGATCGGCCGGGCGCTGTGCCGCCAGCTTAAGCTTCAATTCGTTCGATAGCCCCGAAATCGCGTCGAGGTCGAGATCGGTCGGGACCTTGAGAGACTGGTCGCGGCGATAAGCCTGAATCTCCGCCGCCTGCCGGTCGAGATAGACCGAGTAGACCGCATCCGCCGTCACCCGAGCCACGACGGGCGCGGCATAGTCATTCAGTTGCGGCCAGACCGCCGCTAACTGCTCGAATGTGACGTCCGGATAGGACAGGATCTGGTAGGCGCTGCGGCGAAGTCCGTCATGATTCAGCTGGAGCCCGACTGCCTGGGCCTGCTGCGGCGTGAGCGAGAGGCCTTGGAGCGTCGCCCTCAGGTCGGAAATATCGCGGTCCCGGGTTTCGAAGGCCGCTTGGCGGATTGAGCCGACGATGCCGAGCTGCTGCCCCAGCGGCGTGAGACGCTCATCCGCATTGTCGACGCGCAAAGACAGTCGAAACTCGGCGCGCGAGGTGAACATTCGATACGGTTCCGTAACGCCATGCGTCACGAGGTCGTCGATGAGCACGCCGATATACGATTGCGTTCGGTCGAATACCGCGGCTTCCGATCCGCCCGCCATACGGGCCGCATTCAGGCCGGCCAGCAGGCCCTGCGCGCCCGCCTCTTCGTAACCGGTTGTGCCGTTGATCTGCCCGGCGAGGAAAAGCCCGGAGATCGCGCGCGTCTCCAGGCTGTTCTTGAGGGCGCGCGGATCGACGAAGTCATATTCGATCGCATAGCCCGGTCGCAGCATCGCGGCTCGTTCGAGGCCCGGAATGGTCTTCAGCAGTTCGAGCTGGACGTCCTCGGGTAGGGAGGTCGAAATCCCGTTCGGATAGACCGTATCGTCATCGAGGCCTTCGGGCTCCAGAAAGATCTGGTGGCCATCGCGGTCGCCGAAGCGCCCGACCTTGTCCTCGATCGACGGGCAGTAACGCGGCCCGCGGCCTTCGATCTGGCCGGAGAACATCGGCGCGCGATGCAGATTGGCACGGATGAGATCGTGGCTCGCCAGCGTCGTTCGCGTGATCCTGCAGGAGATTTGCGGATTGGCGATGGCCGATGTGAGTGCAGAGAACGGCTCGGGGGGCTCGTCGCCGGGCTGCATCTCCAGCGCCGCCCAGTCGATGCTGCGCCCATCGAGTCGTGGCGGCGTACCCGTCTTCAGGCGGCCGAGCGGAAAGCCGTAGCGTTCCAGCGTCGCTGAAAGGCCGAGGGAAGGTGCCTCGTCGACGCGCCCGGCGGGAATTCGCTTCTCGCCGATATGGATCAGGCCCCGCAGGAAGGTTCCGGTTGTCAGCACGACCGTTCCGGTGGCGAATCGACGCCCGTCCGCCAGGATCACGCCGACAACGCGGTCGGCTTCGACGTCCAGATCGAAAACCTCGCCGGCGACGATGTCGAGATTGTCTTGTGCCGCCAGCAGGTGCTGCACGGCCTGGCGATAGAGCTTCCGGTCCGCCTGGGCACGGGGACCGCGAACGGCCGGGCCTTTCCGGCGATTGAGCATGCGGAACTGGATACCGCCGAGATCGGCTGCCCGCGCCATGATGCCGTCGAGCGCATCGATCTCACGGACGAGATGTCCCTTGCCAAGCCCGCCAATGGCAGGGTTGCAGGACATCACGCCAATGGTTTCCGGCTTATGCGTGACCAGGGCCGTGCGGGCGCCGTAGCGCGCGGCAGCCGCAGCTGCCTCGGCCCCGGCATGGCCGCCGCCGACGACGATGACGTCGTAATGCTGCCGATGAATTGACATGCAATTTCGCTAACGAAGCCCGGCGGGCCGGTCAACGACAATCGCGGCGAATCCGGGCGCGCGCCGCGCCCACATCACTTGCCGATGCAGAATCCCGCGAAGAGTTGATCGAGCACATCCTCGACATCGATGCGGCCGACAAGGCGCTCGAGCGCCACCACAGCAACACGGATATCTTCGGCGAGCAGTTCCGCCTGCCCGTGTCGTGCCGTAACGGCGCGTTCCAGCGCGGCAATCGCGTCGATCACGGCAACGCGATGTCGCTCTCGCGTCAGGAGGGCGGGTTCGCCTGCCCCCAATTGCTGCAAGCGCTGGGCGACCTCGGCTAGCAGTTCGGCCACGCCCTCGCCGGTCTTCACAGAGATCGCTCGCTCGTCTGCCAGTACCGGACCTGGAAGATCGGCTTTGGTGGCGACTTTGAGCAATCGGCCATCGTTTTCGATTCGATACGGCTCCGAATCGATGCTGCGCAAGCCAAGAACAAGATCTGCCCGGTCGACCAGGGCGCGGGCACGCCGGACGCCCTCGGCTTCGATTGGATCGGAGCTGTCGCGCAGGCCGGCCGTATCGATCAGGATGACCGGAAGTCCGGCGAGGTCCAATCGCACTTCGAGCGAGTCCCGTGTCGTCCCCGCGATAGGCGAGACGATTGCGACGTCGCGCCGGGCCAAGGCATTCAGCAGGCTCGATTTGCCGGCATTGGGCGGCCCCGCCAGAACCACCACGAAGCCTTCGCGAACTCGCTCTCCCATGCTGAAGCCAGCTAGGGCCTGCCGGAGGGAAACCAGGACATCTGCAGCCAGTGCCAGCGCCTGCTGCTGCAGGGGGCCAGTGACGTCGCCCTCATCGGAGAAGTCGAGCTCGGCGGCGAGCAGGCTCATGGCCTTGATCAGGGAGCTGCGCCAGTCCGTCACGAAGCTGCTCAGGGCACCGTCCATTTGCCGCAGAGCCTGCTGGCGTTGCCATTCCGTTTCCGAATCGATCAGATCCGCCAAGCCTTCCACGGCCGCCAGATCGAGCTTGCCGGCTTCGAAAGCACGCCGGGTGAATTCGCCGGCTTCCGCCAGGCGGATATCCGGCAAGGCCGTGAGAGCGGTCAGAAGCCGCGCCAGAACGGCGCGCGAGCCGTGGACATGGAACTCGGCCACATCCTCTCCGGTGAAACTCGCCGGCGCCGCGAAGAAAAGCACGAGCGCCGTGTCGATCGTCTCGCCTTGGGCGTCAGTCAGCCTGCGCAAGGTCGCAACGCGTGGCCGGGGTACGATCCCACAAAATGTTTCGAGAACGAATCGAACGCGCGATCCGGATATTCTGACCACGGCGACGCCCGCTTTGCCGGGTGCCGATGACAGGGCCACAATCGTCGTGAAGGTGTGCGAGTCCATTAATACCGGTCAAATGCGCTGGAGAGCGACGTCATGGACGAGGTGAGGCCCGACATCAAGACCAGCTGCGAGCACCCCAGGAGCTCAAAACCAACGTCGGGACCGTGATCAACGCGGTATGACTCGGTTGGAATTGCCAAGCACTACCATGTCATACCGCTGTCTCAGCTTCGGAAGGAGCGGTTTCGCTGGCCGCATCAACCTCCCACACGGCGAAAACCCAAGAGGGGCAGATCGCGGAAAGCTACGGCCGTGAAGGGTGTTGCGGCGCTCGCAGCCGCTAGGCGGATGCGCTCGGGATTGAGTCAGCAGCCACCGCGGCGTTCAGGAGACGGCCTGGACAGGTATCGCAACCTCAGTCTGGGTCTGACTCGGTCAGACCCGATTTCGGCGACCAGCCCTACCGCTTACCGACTCCCGTTACATGTCTGCAAGCTGGCTCATGCAACTCGCCCGAGGCCTCGCGCGGGAATCGTCACGGATACGAATCGGAAGAGGGCGCCCAGCGCCAGCTTCCACCGCCACCCTTGGTCTGACCCAAAACGATTTCGCCGCCGCACCGGGAATCGGTACGGCGGCGAATCGAAGCGCCAATGAGATCTGACGATCGTCAGGTGTTCATCGAGTCGAAGAATTCCGAGTTCTGCTTGGTCTGGCGCAGCTTGTCGATGAGGAACTCGATCGCGTCCTGCGGACCCATCGGGTTGAGGATGCGGCGCAGCACATAGGTCTTCTGCAGGTCCGAGCGCGGCGTGATGAGCTCTTCCTTGCGGGTGCCCGACTTGAGGATGTCGATGGCCGGGAAAATGCGCTTGTCCGCCACCTTGCGGTCGAGCACGATTTCCGAGTTACCGGTGCCCTTGAACTCTTCGAAGATGACTTCGTCCATGCGCGATCCCGTATCGATCAGCGCGGTCGCGACGATGGTCAGCGAGCCGCCTTCCTCGATATTGCGGGCGGCGCCGAAGAAGCGCTTCGGGCGCTGCAGGGCGTTGGCATCGACACCACCGGTCAAGACCTTCCCGGAGGACGGCACGACCGTGTTGTAGGCGCGGCCGAGGCGGGTGATGGAGTCCAGCAGGATCACGACGTCGCGGCCATGCTCGACCAGGCGCTTGGCCTTCTCGATCACCATCTCGGCGACCTGGACGTGACGCGAGGCCGGCTCATCGAAGGTCGAGGACACCACCTCGCCCTTCACAGAGCGCTGCATGTCCGTGACTTCCTCGGGGCGTTCGTCGATCAGCAAGACGATCAGATAGCACTCGGGATGATTGCTGGTGATCGACTGCGCGATGTTCTGGAGCAGGACCGTCTTACCGGTGCGCGGCGGCGCCACGATCAGCGCGCGCTGGCCCTTGCCGATCGGCGCGACGATATCGATGACCCGCGGCGAGAAATCCTTCTTCGTGGGGTCCTGCACCTCGAGCTTCAGACGCTGATCCGGATAGAGCGGCGTCAGGTTGTCGAAATGGATCTTGTGCTTGATCTTCTCCGGGTCCTCGAAATTGATCGAGTTGACCTTGAGCAGGGCGAAATAGCGCTCGCCATCCTTCGGACCGCGGATCGGACCCTCGACCGTGTCGCCGGTGCGCAGGCCGAACTTCCGGATCTGCGAGGGCGAGACATAGATGTCGTCCGGCCCGGGCAGGTAATTCGAATCGGAGGATCGCAGGAAGCCGAAGCCGTCCTGCAGGACCTCGACCACGCCCTCGCCCAGGATCTCGGTCTCGCGTGCCGCAAGCTGCTTCAGGATGGCGAACATCAGCTCCTGCTTGCGCATGGTGCTGGCGTTCTCGACCTCGACTTCCTCGGCGAAAGCAAGGAGTTCGGTCGGTGACTTGCTCTTGAGCTCTTGAAGCTTGATTTCCCGCATGGGGCACCCGGATCATGAACGCCCTGCGAACCGGCAGGGGTTGGGACGGTACTGGATTGATCGACTTAGTCGGTCCTGGCCGGACCTGCGCTGGGGTTGCGCGACATGAGCTTCTGCGAGGGCAGGCGGCTCACGAACAGTCGACAACAAGGGAGGACGCTGGAGAAGCGCAGCGTCCTGATAGCGGGAATCGGGTTCAGGCTCAAGCGGGAAAGCGCGAGGGCCTCAGAACGGCTTCACGACGACGAGGATGACGATAACGACCATCATCACCGCCGGCACCTCGTTGAGGATGCGGAAATAGCGCGGCGACTTCACGTTGCGATCTTCCGCGAAGTTGCGGACATGCTTCACCAGCACGCCGTGGATGCCGGACAGCAGGAAGACGAACAGCAGCTTGGCGTGCAGCCAGCCGCCCTTGAAGCCGAATCCATACCAGGCGAGATAGAGGCCGAGCACCCAGGTCAGCGCCATCGCCGGGTTGATGATGCCTCTGAGCAGCCGGCGCTCCATGATCTTGAAGGTCTCGGACTGGATCGAACCGGTCTGCGCCTCCGCGTGATAGACCATCAGGCGCGGCAGATAGAGCATGCCGGCCATCCAGGAGATGACCGCCATGACATGGAAAGCCTTGATCCACTCGTACATTGCCTGAGCCCTCAGCCCCGTACCCGTTTCAGCAAGCGCTCGACATGCGCGATCGGCGTGTCCGGCAGGATGCCGTGGCCGAGATTGAAGATGAAGGGCCGGCCTCCGAAAGCCGTCAGGATGGCATCGGCCTCCCGCTCCAGCGCGTCGCCGCCGGCACGCAGCACCAGCGGATCGAGATGACCCTGCACGGGCACCTTGGACTGGATCGCATGCCGGGCAAAGTCACGATCGATATCGGTTTCGAGCCCGACCGCATCGACGCCCGTGCCCGCGATATACTCAGGGATCAGCCGCCCGGCCCCGCGCGGAAAGCCGATGATCCGCGCCCGCGGATGCACCGCGCGCACGCCCTCGACGATCCGCCGCGTCGGCAGGATGCACCAGCGCCTGAAATCCTCCGGCCCGAGCGAACCCGCCCAGCTGTCGAAGATCTGCACGGCATCGACGCCGGCGGCGATCTGCGCATTCAGATAGGCGATCGATGAATCGACCAGCCGATCGATGATCGCCTGGAACAGCGCGGGATCGCGAGCAAACAGCTCCTTGGCCGGTGCCTGGTCTGGCGTGCCGCGGCCGGCGACCATATAGGTCGCCACGGTCCAGGGCGCGCCACAGAAGCCGATGAACCCGGTCCCGGAGGGCAGGGCAGCGCGAACCCGGCGCACCGTCTCCAGGATCGGATCGAGCCGGCTCTGGTCCGCCTCGCGATCGATCTCCGCCAGGCGGGCCGCATCGGCCACCGGCTCCAGCCGCGGACCCTCGCCTTCGGCAAACCAGAGCTTCTGGCCCAGCGCCTGCGGCGCGACCAGGATATCTGAGAACAGGATCGCAGCATCGAAGCCGAAGCGCCGGATCGGCTGGAGGGTCACCTCGGCGGCCCATTCGGGATTGTAGCAGAGCGCCAGGAAGCTGCCGGCCTTGGCTCTGAGCTCGCGATATTCGGGGAGATAACGCCCGGCCTGTCGCATCAGCCAGATTGGAGGCGTCGGAAGGGCTTCGCCGCCAAGCACACGGATCAGGGCAGGGGTCTCGGTTCTCGTCATGCCTGACGGGCCATCCATCCCGCTCTCTCATCAATTAAGATTCCTAGAGAGAATCTTTTGTTTTGACTCTTGGAGGCAGGGAGATAGCCCGCCGCAATTCCGTCCACAACCAGTCCACAGCCACTGGGACAGCGAGTCGCGGGTCCGGAGGAGCCTTGCCCGGCTGTTAAGGCTTTATTAACGAATTGGAATCGGCGGTCACCCGGCCGGCTTCCGAAATGATTCACGTGAAACACTTTCTTTACCATTCACAGCCGGCGGCCTGTTGATGGTCCGGGCGGGTTATACAGAGCCGCCGCCCGCCGTCCGTTTTCTGACCAGTTGTCCACATCGCTCCCCATGCCCCGGGATAATGCGCATTCCCGAACCATCCGGCGGTTCGGCCTCGTGGAGCCCGAAAAGCCGAGCCGGCATCAATTCGCCTCGAGGCGATTCCGGTCCGGCTCAAAGCGCGCTAGAGGAAGAGGACGCTTCTGGCCGGGGGATGCCGTGGTCCGCAATTATTTCCATCTGCATCTGGTCTCGGATGCGACCGGCGAGACGCTGATAGCGGTCAGCCGGGCCGCGGCCGCGCAATATGAAAGCGTCTCGGCGATCGAGCATGTCTATCCGCTGGTTCGCTCGGAGGCGCAGCTCGCCCGCGTCCTCGCCGAGATCGAGGCTTCGCCCGGCGTCGTGCTCTACACGCTGGTCGAGCCGGAATGGCAGGAGAAGCTCGAAAGCTTCTGTCGCGAGCTCGGCTGCCCCTGCCTCTCGGTCCTGCAGCCCGTGCTGTCGCTGTTCCAGTCCTATCTCGGCCAGGCCCAGACCACGAAGCCCGGCGCGCAGCACGTGCTCAACACCGAATATTTCCGCCGCATCGACGCGATGAACTACACGCTGCTGCATGATGACGGGCAGATGGGCGGCGATCTCGACAATGCCGACGTCATCCTGGTCGGCATCAGCCGGACCTCGAAGACGCCGACGAGCATCTATCTCGCCAATCGCGGCATCAAGACCGCCAACATCCCGCTGGTGCCGAACATTCCGCTGCCGCCGGAACTGGAAAGCGCCAAGAAGCCGTTGATTGTCGGCCTCATCGCGAGTGCCGACCGCATCGTCCAGATCCGCCAGAACCGGTTGCTGTCGCTGCGTGCAGACGATGACACCTCCTATGTTGATCCGACCGCGGTCGCCGACGAGGTCACGCAATCGCGCCGTCTCTGCGCCCGCAAGGGCTGGCCGGTGATCGATGTGACCCGTCGTTCGATCGAGGAGACGGCCGCCTCGATCGTCGATCTGCTACGCGACCACCGCATGAAGTTCATCGCGACATGAGCCCCTTATCCGGCCTCTGGCTTGACCCACAGCCGCTGATCCTTGCCTCCGGCAGCGCGACCCGGCGCGACATGCTCCTGTCCGCGGGCGTTCCCGTCGAGGTCGTGAAGCCGGAGATCGACGAACGCGCGGTCGAGAAGCCGCTGGTCGATCGCGGCGTTCCCGCCGATCAGGTCGCGGCCGCACTGGCCTGTGCCAAGGCGCTCGCCGTCTCCCACGATCATCCGGGCCGTGTCGTCCTCGCGGCCGATCAGACCCTGACCTGTGGTGGCGCCGCTTTTCACAAACCCGCCGATCTCGCCGCAGCGGAACGGCAGATCGCATCGCTGGCCGGCCGGACCCATGAGCTCCATTCCGCCTTCGTCATCGCCCGCGACGGTGCACCACTGGCTGAGGGGCTAGAGGCCGCGCGCCTGACCATGCGCCCGCTCCAGGCCGATTTCATCGCGCGCTATCTCGCGGTCGCCGGTTCGGCTGCCCTGACCAGCGTCGGCGGCTATCAACTGGAAGGGCCGGGGGCTCAGCTTTTCGACAAGGCCGAGGGCGACCATTTCACCATTCTCGGCTTGCCGCTGCTCGCAGTGCTCGCCGCGTTGCGCGATCTCGATTGCCTCGCCCGCTAACGGATTCCCTTATGGCGCCTCGCTGCTTCGTCATCGGACATCCCATCGCGCATTCGCGCTCGCCGCTGATCCATGGCGAATGGCTGCGCGAACATCGGCTTCCCGGCGCCTATGAGCGGATCGATGTCGCCCCAGCCGATCTTCCGGCTTTCATCGCCCGTTTGCGTGCCGGCGAATTCGCCGGCGGCAATGTCACGGTGCCGCACAAGGAAGCGGTCATGGCCTTGGTCGACGAGGTCAGCGCTGCCGGCCGCGCGGTCGGCGCGGTCAATACGCTTTGGCGTGAGAACGACCGGATCATCGCGGATAACAGCGACGTGCCGGGCTTCCTCGCTCATCTCGATGCCAGCGTGCCGGGCTGGCAGGGCAAGGTCGACACGGCCCTCGTCCTGGGCGCCGGCGGCGCAGCCCGCGGCATCTGCTACGGCCTGAAGGCGAGAGGCGTTGCCCGCATCCTCGTGGTCAACCGCAGCCCGGAACGGGCGACCGAACTCGTCGCCTCACTTGGCCATCCATTGGAAGCAGGGGATTGGGCGAGGCGGGGCGATCTCGTCGGAGTGGCCGATCTCATCGTCAACACGACGGCGCTCGGCATGCACGCCAAGCCGCCACTGGACATCGATCTCACCGCTCTGCGACCAGGCACCATCGTCGATGACATCGTCTATGTGCCCTTGAAGACGGCACTGCTGGCGGAGGCCGAACAGCGCGGCGGTGTCCCCGTCGACGGGCTCGGCATGCTCCTGCACCAGGCGGTGCCCGGCTTCGCCCGCTGGTTCGGCGTGACGCCGCAGGTGACGCCGGCGCTTCGCGCGCTCATCGAAGCCGATATCCTGAAGTCCTGATTCGCCGGAGCCGCCATGACTTTCGTGCTGGGCCTGACGGGCTCGATCGGAATGGGGAAGTCGACGACCGCGCAGCTCTTCGTGCAGCGCGGCGTGCCGCTTCATGATGCCGACGCGGCCGTGCATCGCCTGCATCGCGGCCGGGCGGCAGCACCGATCGAAGCCGCATTCCCCGGCACGGTGATCGATGGCGCGGTCGATCGCGTAAAGCTGGGCGCCGCCGTACTCGGCAAGCCTGAAGCGCTGCGCCGGCTCGAAGCGATCATCCATCCGCTGGTGCGCGAGGAGGAGGAGGCCTTCCTCGCCCGCTGCCGGAAGAAAGGAGCCGAGCTTGCCATCATCGATGTGCCGCTCCTGCTCGAAACCGGGGGCGAGGCGCGCTGCGATGCCGTCCTGGTCGTGACGGCACCGGCCGAAGTCCAGCGGGAGCGCGTTCTCGCTCGTCCCGGCATGACCGCCGAAAAGCTGGACGCCATCCTGTCGCGGCAGATGCCGGATGCGGAGAAGCGTCGCCGCGCCCATTTCCTTGTGGACACCTCGCGCGGCCTCGTGGCCGCCGAGCGGCAGGTCGGCTCTATCCTGATGGCGCTCGCCGGCCGTCCCGGGCGCGGTGCGCAAGCGAGGTCCTGAAGCGATGCGCGAGATCGTTCTCGATACCGAAACCACCGGCGTCGAAGCCAATAACGGCGACCGCATCGTCGAGATCGGTTGTGTCGAACTGCTCAACCATTGCCCGAGCGGCCGCACCTTCCACGTCTATATCAATCCCGAGCGCTCGATGCCGATCGAGGCGTTCAACGTCCACGGTCTCTCGGAAGAATTCCTCTCGGACAAGCCGGTCTTCGCCGCGATCGCCGACGAATTCGCGGACTTCATCGCCGGCGCGAAGCTGGTGATCCATAACGCGGCCTTCGACGTCGGCTTCATCAACATGGAGTTCAAGCGTCTCGGCCTGCCGCCGATCGAGCAGGGTTTCGTGGTCGATACGCTGTCGATGGCGCGCCGCAAGCATCCCGGCGCCTCGAACAGCCTCGATGCGCTCTGCTCGCGCTATGGCATCGACAACAGCCGCCGCACCAAGCACGGCGCGCTCCTCGACTCCGAGATCCTGGCCGAGGTCTATATCGAGCTGATCGGCGGCAAGCAGGCCTCGCTCGGCCTGGGTGTCGACGCGGCGGCAGGCCGCCCCGGCCTTGCGATGGCGACGGTGGAGAAGCCGCAGCGCCAGCGTCCCTTGGCACCGCGCCTCAGCGAGGAGGCGCGGAAGGCGCACGAGGCCTTCATTCTCCGCTCGCTCAAGGCGCCGCTCTGGAAGGGCTATCTCGGCATCACCGACGACGCGGCGCAGTAGGCCTGGCGTCATTCTCGGGCGGAGCGAAGCGCAGACCCGAGAATCTCATGCCGGAAAGGGCGCCCTTCTGTCTTGAGATGCTCGGGTCAAGTCCGAGCATGACGGCGTTCGATTGGCCCGGAGCCTATCGCGCCCGGCGGCGCGACAGCATGTTGAGCGCCTCGATCAGGGCCGCGAAGGCCATCGCGGCGTAGATATAGCCCTTCGGCACATGGACGCCGAAGCCTTCCGCGATCAGCGTGCCGCCGATCATCAGCAGGAAGCCCAGCGCCAGCATCACGATCGTCGGGTTCTTGTCGATGAAGCGCGCCAGCGGATCGGCGGCGAGCAGCATCGTCAGCACCGCGACGATGACGGCGATGACCATGACCGGGACATGTTCGGTCATGCCGACGGCGGTGATGATCGAATCAATCGAGAACACGAGGTCGAGGATCAGGATCTGGAAGATCGCCGCGCCGAAGCCCAGGGTCGCGGCGCGCGTGCCGCCCTCGGCGAGCACCGATTCCGGATCGGGATCGACCTTGTGATGGATCTCCTTCGTCGCCTTCCAGACCAGGAAGAGGCCGCCGGCGATCAGGATCAGGTCGCGCCAGGAGAAGGCCTGGCCGAACAGCGTGAAGATCGGCGCGGTGAGCTTGACGATGAAGGCGACGGTGCCGAGCAGGCCGAGGCGCATCACCAGCGCCAGGCCAATTCCGATCTTGCGGCCCTTCGAGCGCTGATGCTCGGGCAGCTTGTTGGTCAGGATCGAGATGAAGATCAGATTGTCGATGCCGAGCACGACCTCCATGGCGATCAGTGCCCCGAGCGCGGCCCAAACGGCGGGATCGGCGGCAAGCGTCATCAGGTGGTCCATCGGGTCTCCATCGGATACGGAAAAGGCGGGCGTCCCTGCTGGGGCGTCCGCCGATGCGCCCATCAGATGGAGAGGGTGATCGTGCTCTGCAAGGACAACAATCATCGGCAATAAACGAAAAAAGGGCCCGTGAGGGCCCTTTCGTGGAATTCTGCCGAGCGGGTCGACCGATCAGTTGGTCGCGGCGCCCTGCTGGCCCTGAAGCTCCTGCAGGCGCTGCTGGAACAGTGCGGCGAAGTCGATCGGCGGAACGTAGAAGGGCGGGAAGCCGCCGTTCTGCACGGCCTCGGCGATGATCTGCCGGGCGAAGGGGAAGAGCAGGCGGGCGCAGTCGATCACCAGCACCGGATGAACATGTTCCTGCGGGATGTTCTGCAGGCGGAACACGCCGGCATAGCTTAGATCGAAGGCGAAGAGCGTCTCACCCTTGATCTCGGCCTTGCCCTCGAGGCGCAGCACGGTCTCGTAATCGTCGTCGCCGAGCGCGGTCGAGCCGACATTGACCTGCAGCGACATCTGCGGACCCTGCTGGGCTTCCTGCTGGGCGAGCGAGCGCGGCGCCTTCGGGTTCTCGAAGGAGAAATCCTTCGTGTACTGGATCAGGGCGTTCAGGCTCGGAGCCTGTTCTGCATCGGCGCCGTTGCCGTTGGGAAGTTCGTTGGCCATCGGTCCCATCTTGTTCTGGCAGGCTGTCTCGGGAAATCCCGTGCCTTCGCCGGCATGCGGGACTGCGCTCCATGCTATGGAGCGGCGCGCGCGTCGGCTATCATGGACGCCGTGCCGGCACAAGAAGTCGCCTTCACAAGCGGGGGGGTGGATGTTACGAGCCAGTCTCACCATATGATTGGTGAACGCCCGGCGCAGCGATGCGCCAGGGCCAAGCCAATAACGGGGAGCCGCGGGTCAGCTTTCGATGCAAAATTCCTTCGACATGCAGACTCTGGTCTTCCTGGTCCTCGCTGTCTTCGTAGCCTGGAAGCTTCGCTCCGTGCTCGGCCAGAAGACCGGGCATGAACAGCCCAAGGATCCTTTCGCGCGCCGCGAGACCCCGCCGATACGGCCGGACCAGCCGCAGAACGCGGAAAAGCGCGACAACGTCATCCGCCTGCCCGGCGCCGCCAACGATCCCGTCGCGTCGGAGCCGCCGGCAGCCGAGCGCTGGAAGGACCTGGCTGCCCCGGATTCGCCTGTGAGTGCCGGCATCGAGGCGGTGATCCGCCAGGAGCCCAGCTTCGATCCGCATGAATTCATCGGCGGCGCCAAGGCCGCCTATGAGGCAATCGTCACAGCCTTCGCGCGCGGCGACCGCAAGATGCTGAAGGGCCTCCTTGCCAAGGAGGTCTATGACGGCTTCGAGCAGGCGATCACCGAGCGGGAGAAGCGCGGCGAAAAGGCGGAATCCAATTTCGTCTCGATCGACAAGGCCGACCTCGCCGCCGTCGACGTCAAGGGCAAGACCGCGCAGATCACGATCGGCTTCGTCTCGCAGCTCATCAGCGTCACCCGCGACGCTCAAGGCGCAGTCGTCGACGGCAGCGCCGAGCAGGTCTCGGAGGTCAACGACATCTGGACCTTCTCGCGCCAGCTCGGCAGCCGCGATCCCAACTGGCTGCTCGTCGCCACCGAATCCGCCGCGTGAAGCGCGGCGGCGCCGGTGTCGCACTGGCGTTCTCCGTTGCCCTGGGCCTTGCATCCGTGACCGCCATGGCCTCGCCGCCCCCGCTGCCCCAAGGAGCCCGCGCCGAGGCGCTGTCGCCAGCCGAGCTTCCCGGCTGGGTGCAGGACGACCACGCAAAGGCTTTCTCCATCTTCGCCAGGGGCTGCATGGCGGATCCACCGCTGCGCCAGGGCGTACCGGTGCCTGAGCGCCTTCTCGCCGTCTGCGAGAAGGCCAAGGCGCTGGCGACCACGGGACCCTTTGGCAGCGAGCAGGCACGAACCTTCTTCGAGCAGAACTTCTCCTTCTGGCGTATCCGGCCGGAAGGCGGCGAGACCGGCTTCACCACCGGCTATTTCGAGCCGGAGTTCGAGGGTTCGCTGACCCGCTCCGACGCCTTCCCGACGCCGCTCTACGACCGGCCGAAGGATCTGGTGACGCGCTTCTCCGAGGATGACTGGCCCGGCCTCGACAAAACGCTGTCGGCCGCGCGCCGCACCGGCAGGGGTTTCGAGCCCTTCCCGGACCGGACCGCGATCGAGACCGGCGCGCTCGACGGCCAGGGGCTCGAAATCCTCTGGCTGCGCGATCCCGTCGATCGTTTCGTGCTGCAGGTGCAGGGCTCGGGCCGTGTCCGCCTGCCGGACGGCTCGGTGACGCGACTGACCTATTCAGGCCGCAACGGCCATCCCTATACCTCGCTCGGCCGCGTTCTCAGCCAGCGCGAGGCCATTCCGCCCGAGCAGATGACCATGGACCGGCTGATCGCCCGGCTGAAGGCCGATGCCGGCTTCGCGCGCGACCTGATCCGTCTGAACAGATCCTTCGTCTTCTTCGCCCGCCGCGACGACCTGCCGGCTGAAAGCGGCCCGATCGGCGGCGCCGGCCTGCCGCTGACACCCCTGCGCAGCATCGCGGTCGATCGCACGGCCTGGCCCTATGGCCTGCCTGTCTGGATCGATACGACGATCCCCGACGGCATCGGCGGCGATGAGCATCTGGCGCGCCTGATGATCGCGCAGGATACCGGCTCCGCCATTCTCGGCCCGGCCCGCATGGATATCTTCGTCGGCTCCGGCGCCGCGGCCGGCCATCGCGCCGGGCTGATCCGCCACCCCGTCGCCTTCACCGTGCTCTGGCCGCGCTGAGATGCGCTCCCGCCGCGGAAAGACGCTGACGGAGGCCGATATCGCGCTCTGGCGCCAGGTCGCGCGCTCGGTGAAGCCGCTGCCAGGCCGCGCGCCGATCGAGCCTGAGCCGGTGCCTGAACAGGCAGCTCCGACGTCAATCGAAACCGCCACACGCGCCATCGCGGTAGCTGCGCCGGCGAAGATGACGCCACCCCCGGCCCCGCCGCTGGCGCCGATCGAGCGCCGTTTGCGCACGCAATTGCGCCGCGGCCAGCAGAGCGTCGACGCCTCCATCGACCTGCACGGCATGCGGCAGGACGAGGCGCATCTGGCGCTCCATGCCTTCCTGCGCCGCGAGCAGCGCCGCGGCTGCCGCATCGCCCTGGTGGTGACCGGCAAGGGGGCGCCGGCGCCGGCCTTGTTCGGCGACGAGCGCGGCGTGCTGCGCCGGATGGTGCCGCACTGGCTGCGCCTCCCTGAATTGCGAACGCTGGTCCTCGGCTTCGAGGAGGCCGAGCAGCGCCATGGCGGCTCCGGCGCGCTCTATGTCCGCCTGCGCCGCTTGCGGGAGCACGGGCCGTGACGCCGTTCGGCCAGCGTGTCCGGGCCTTGCGCGAAGCGCGCGGCATGAGCCTGGCGCAGATGGCGGAGGGCCTTGGCGTCTCGCCGGCCTATCTCTCGGCGCTGGAGCACGGCAAGCGCGGCCGGCCGACCTTCACCCTGATCCAGGGCGCGATCCATCTCCTCGGCGTGATCTGGGACGAGGCCGACGAGCTCGTCCGCCTCGCCGATCTCTCGCATCCCCGCGTCGTCATCGACACCGCCGGGCTGGAACCGGAAGCGACGCTCCTCGCCAACCGGCTGTCGCGCGAGATCGGCCTGATGGAGGTCGAGGACCTGCGCCGCCTCGCCACCATCCTCGACGAGGCCGCCACCCGCCGCGGCCCGCCCTGACCTGCGATGCTTGACCGCACGGCAGGCGGATGCGACAGGGCCAGCACCTTCCCCATCGGCCGACGGGCCGCGCCTTCCGGACAGAGCAAGCAAGAGCCATGACCCAGACCCGCACGGACGTCCTCGCCCTCGGCAATGCCATCGTCGACGTGCTGGCTTCGGCCGAGGAGGATTTCCTCATCGCCCAGAAGCTGACCAAGGGCGCGATGATGCTGATCGACGAGCCGCGCGCCGAATCGCTCTACGCCGCCATGGGTCCGGCCCGGATCATCTCCGGCGGCTCGGCCGCCAACACCATCGCCGGCCTCGCCTCCTTCGGCGGCAAGGGCGCCTTCATCGGCAAGGTCAAGGGCGACGAGCTCGGCAAGCTCTATCGCCATGACCTGACCTCGCTCGGCGTCGCCTTCGGGACGGCCGATGCGACGGAAGGCCCGGCCACCGCCCGCTCCTTCATCATCGTCACGCCCGATGGCGAGCGCACGATGAACACCTATCTCGGTGCCTGCCAGGGTCTCTCCGTCGCCGATGTCGACGCCAAGGCCGTCGAGGCCGCCGACATCGTCTATCTCGAAGGCTATCTCTGGGATCCGCCGGCGGCGAAGGAGGCCTTCCGCAAGGCCTCCGAGATCGCGCACAAGGCCGGTGGCCGCGTCGCCATCACTCTGTCGGATTCCTTCTGCGTCGACCGCTATCGCGACGAGTTCATCGGCCTGATCCGCAACCGCATGGTCGATCTCGTCTTCGCCAACGAGCATGAGCTCAAGAGCCTCTACGAGACCTCGGATTTCGACACCGCCCTGTCCTGGTTGCGCTCGGAGAACATCCTCGCCGTCGTTACCCGCTCCGAGAAGGGCGCGCTGGCGGTGACGCCGGATGGCATCGTCGAGGAGCCTGTCTTCCCGGTCGAGCGCGTGGTCGATGCGACCGGCGCGGGCGATCTCTTCGCGGCCGGCTTCCTCTACGGCCTGACTTCGAATCGCGAGACCCGCGACTGCCTGCGCCTCGGCGCGTTGGCCGCGGCCGAGATCATCTCGCATATCGGCGCCCGCCCCGATGTCAGCCTGAAGACGCTGGCCGGCAACGAAGGGCTGCTCTGAGAGCGCCACGGCTTGTCATTCCGGGGCGGCCCTCTGGGCCGAACCCGGAACCCACGACCGGGCGATGCCCGAATTACAATTCCTGCCGCGCCGCGGAACGCTCCGTCTCACCCGGTCGTGGCTTCCGGGTTCTTCGCTCTGCGAAGCCTCGGAATGATAGGGCCAGAGTCTCTCTCAATACAGCGTCGCCTTGACCCGGCCCGGCAGCGCCTCGTCATAGGCCTTGCCGTCGAAGGTCGCGACCTCCGCGTTGCGCGCCGTGATGTCGCGCAGCATTGTCCCGGGCGAGGGCAGGTTGCGCCGGTCGACCTGCCGCTCCGGGTTCCAGAGCTCCGCCCGCACCACCGCGCGCGAGCATTGGAAGTAGACGGCCTCGACATGGACGACCATGACGCTCGCCGGAAGCTTCCCGGCCATCTCGAACTGCGAACACAACTCTGAATCGCAGGAAAGCTCCGCACGTCCGTTCACGCGCAGGGTCTCGCCGCAACCGGGGATCAGGAAGAGCATTCCGATTCGATCGTCGAACAGGATATTCTTCAATGAATCCAGACGGTTATTGCCTTTTCGGTCGGGAATCAGGAGCGTTTTCGCGTCCCGGACCGTGACGAAGCCCGGCAAATCCCCACGCGGTGAACAATCCAGCCCCTCCGGACCGACCGTCGCGAGCACAAAAAACGGCGAGGCCGCGATCAGCGCTGCATAGTTCGCATCGACGTGGTCGATCTCCTTGAAGGTCGAAGCCGGCGCGACCGGATTGGGATAGGCGCGGGCAAGGTCGTCGAGCGAGGCAATGCGGTGGTCGGACATGCCGGTCTCCATGGATCGGCATATGTCTAGACCATTGTGTGCGGTGCGTCACCATCCCGCGATCAGCGAGTTGGCGTCGACAAGCCCGCTGCGATGGCAGCGGCAAGACCGGCTGGGTTGTCCCAGGGGATCGAATGCCCGGCCTGCGGTACGATGACGACCGCGACCCCGGCTTCCGGGAGGCCCGATGCGTCTTCATAAGGCAATGACCGCTCCCCGATGATCAGCGTGCGCGGCACGGCAAGAGACATGAGGATGCTCCGCCATGTCGGGTCGCTGCCCTCGACAAGGGAACGCGCCGTTCGCTGCACAGCATAGGCGGCGCTGCGGGCGAGCGAGGCTGCCCAGATATCGTTGCCCTCCGCCTGGGCGTCGCGAACGATCGCGTCCTGGCCATTGGCGCGATACTCTGGCTCAGGGATCGCCGCGATCCCCCGGCTGAACTGGCCTCCGCCCGGATCCAGATTGGGCTCACCGACGACGAGCCTGCCCAGGCGCTGTCCCAGCATCGCGGCAGCGGCAATCGCAACGGCGCCGCCCATGCTGTGCCCGAAGAGGTCGACCTGCGGCAGTTCCAGCGCCTCGACCAGCGCGACGATGCAGCGGGCATGGTCATCTATCGTATAGCCGAAGGACTCGGGCCGGTCGCTGAAGCCCGAGCCCAGCAGATCGGCCAGCAGCATGCGTCGGCCACGCAAGGCCGGATCCGCCGCGACGGTCGGATAATCGCAGGACGAAGCGCAGCCGAGGCCGTGGATCATGACCAAAGCCGGGCCTTCGCCCGGCAGGTCATGGTAGCGCAGCGAACCGCCAGCATCTGGAACGGTGAAGGATTTCATTGGCAAGCACTCCGACGTTTGCGGAAGACTACCAAAGCCAACGTCCAGACATGGCGGGACGAATGGCCGACGCGAACGAAAAACGCCCCGCATCATCCGATGCGGGGCGTCCTGTCTCACGCAAGCTGGCTTGCGGCGATTACTCGGCCGCGCCCTGCTTCTCGCGGGTCTTCTCGGCCTCGCGCTGGGCCTTGAGCTTCTCGGTCAGGTCCTCGCCGGTGGCCTGGTCGACGACCTTCATCGAGAGGCGGATCTTGCCGCGCTCGTCCTGGCCGAGGAACTTGACCTTGACCTTGTCGCCTTCCTTGACGACGTCCGAGACCTTCTGGACGCGCTGGGGAGCGAGCTCGGAGATGTGGACGAGGCCGTCCTTGGCGCCGAAGAAGTTCACGAAGGCACCGAACTCCATGATCTTGACGACTGTGCCGTCATAGATCACGCCGACTTCGGCCTCCGAGACGATCGACTTGATCCACTTGATCGCGGCCTCGATCGACTTGCCGTCGGCCGAGGCGATCTTGATGGTGCCGTCGTCCTCGATGTTGACCTTGGCGCCGGTCTTCTCGACGATCTCGCGGATGACCTTGCCGCCGGAGCCGATGACTTCGCGGATCTTGTCGACCGGGATCTTCATCGTCTCGATGCGCGGCGCGAACTCGCCGAGCTGGCTGCGCGAGGCCGAGAGGGCCTTCGACATCTCGCCGAGGATGTGCTCGCGACCGCCCTTGGCCTGCTCGAGGGCGACCTTCATGATCTCCTCGGTGATGCCGGCGATCTTGATGTCCATCTGCAGCGAGGTGATGCCTGCGCCGGTACCGGCGACCTTGAAGTCCATGTCGCCGAGATGATCCTCGTCACCGAGGATGTCCGAGAGCACGGCGAAGCGCTCGCCCTCGAGGATGAGGCCCATGGCGATGCCCGCGACCGGCGCCTTCAGCGGCACGCCGGCATCCATCAGCGCCAGCGAGGTGCCGCAGACGGTAGCCATCGAGGAGGAGCCGTTCGACTCGGTGATCTCCGAGACGACGCGCAGCGTGTAGGGGAACTCGCCCTTGCCCGGCAGCATCGGGTGGATGGCGCGCCAGGCGAGCTTGCCGTGGCCGATTTCGCGGCGGCCGGGCGAACCCATGCGGCCGGTCTCGCCGACGGAGTAGGGGGGGAAATTGTAATGCAGCAGGAAGGTTTCCTTGTAGGTGCCTTCCAGCGAGTCGATGAACTGCTCGTCGTCGCCGGTGCCGAGCGTGGTCACGACCAGCGCCTGGGTCTCGCCGCGGGTGAACAGGGCCGAGCCGTGGGTGCGCGGCAGGACGCCCGCTTCCGCGACGATCGGGCGCACGGTCTTGCCGTCGCGGCCGTCGATGCGGATGCCGTCGTCGAGGATGTTCCAGCGCACGATCTTGGCCTGGGCCTCCTTGAACTGCGCGCCGACCTTGTCCTTCGGGAAGGTGGCGACGCCGTCCGGCGTGTCGGAGACGAGAGCGGCGACGACCTTGGCCTTCACGGCGTCGACGGCCTTGTAGCGCTCGGCCTTGGCGGTGATCTTGTAGGCGGCGCGGAGTTCCGCCTCGCCGACCTTCATGATCGCGTCGAGGACGGCGGAGTCGTTCGGCGGGTTGAAGTCGCGCGGCTCCTTGGCGGCCTTCTCGGCCAGGCGGATGATGGCGTCGATCACCGGCTGGAAGTGCTTGTGGCCGAACATCACGGCGCCGAGCATGACCTCCTCGGTCAGCTCCTTGGCCTCGGATTCGACCATCATCACGGCGTCCTGGGTGCCGGCGACGACGAGGTCGAGAGCCGATTCCTTCATCTCTTCGATGGTCGGGTTCAGCTTGTAGGCGCCGTCGATATAACCGACGCGGGCGCCGCCGATCGGGCCCATGAAGGGCACGCCGGAAAGGGTGAGCGCCGCCGAGGTCGCGACCATCGCGAGGATGTCGGGATCGTTCTCGAGGTCATGCTGGAGAACGGTGACGACGACCTGGGTGTCGTTCTTGTAGCCTTCGACGAAGAGCGGGCGGATCGGGCGGTCGATCAGGCGGGAGACCAGCGTCTCCTTCTCGCTCGGACGGCCTTCGCGCTTGAAATAGCCGCCGGGGATGCGGCCGGCCGCGAAGGTCTTTTCCTGGTAGTTCACGGTCAGCGGGAAGAAGTCGAAGCCCGGCTTCGGCTCCTTCGCGGAGACGACGGTCGCGAGCAGGACGGTCTCGCCATAGGTGGCCATCACGGCGCCGTCGGCCTGGCGGGCGACCTTGCCGGTCTCGAGGACGAGCTTGCGGCCGCCCCAGATCAGTTCTTCGGTTTGGATGTCGAACATGTGTTTCGTCTTTCGGTCGGGTTCGACCCGTCCGGTGCCTTCAGGCCCATGGGCAAGACGGCGGAACGCTCGGGTATGAGAGGGAATGCGCCCGAGCGCTCGGCGATCCTGCCATGGACGTCTTGGGCGTCCGGCGGGTCACGCGGGAAGGCCGCCCCATGCGGCTGCCGCGAGAGTCAGGCAGGCACCCCATGGCAGCCTTGCCCGAAAAGGAGCCGCCCGGAGCAGGTCGCACCGGGCGGAAACCGTCAGCTTTCGATCAGCGGCGGATGCCGAGCCGTTCGATCAGCGTCTTGTAGCGAGCCTGGTCCTTGCCCTTGAGATAGTCGAGCAGGGAACGGCGCTGGGAAACCAGCTTGAGCAGGCCGCGGCGCGAATGGTTGTCCTTCGCATGCGACTTGAAGTGGCCGGTCAGGTTGGTGATGCGCTCGGTCAGGATCGCGACCTGAACTTCCGGCGAGCCGGTGTCGTTTGGCTTGGTGGCGTATTCCTGGAGCAGCGCGGTCTTGCGCTCGGCGGTGATCGACATCGGGAGATCCTCGTGTTCGGGTTGATCTGGCGGGCCAGGCCGGGATGTCGTCCAGCAAGGTCCGAAGTCCGCGATCCCCTCATCGCGGAAGGGTCGCGCCGCCGGCAGGTTAAGCCGGTTGCCCGGGCATATACACGAAATCGGGGGAAACGCCAGCGTTCAGGAGTCGGGACTAGGCGGAGGTCTCGCCGCGATCGTAGCGCTGCTGTGCGGCTTCGACCTCGCCGATATGCGCCTCCGCCCAGAGGGTGAGCTGGTTCACCGTCTGCGCCAGCGTCCGCCCGAGCTCGGTCAGCGAGTATTCGACGGTGACCGGCACCGTCGGAAAAACCTCTCGCCGCACCAGCCCGTCGCGCTCCAGGCTCTTCAGCGTCTGCGACAGCATCTTCTGGGAGATGTTCTCGATCCGCCGCCGCAATGCGTTGAAGCGCAAGGTGCCGCCGTCGAGCGCGATCAGGATCAGCACCGCCCAGGTATCGCCGATGCGGTCGAGCACGCGCCGCGTCGGGCAAAGCGCCTGGAAAGGATCGGGGCGTTTCAGCATGGCGGTTTCCCGGAGGTGACCATGTCGCGTGAAAGTGCCTTCTTTACGGGGCCACGCAGCAGGATCACATAGGTTCCATTGGAATGCAGGTATCCGTTGGATACCACAACAAGGAGCCCCTGTCATGAACGTCGCCAAGAAGGTCGCTTTGATCGGCGCCAGCGGATTCATCGGTTCGCGCCTGCTGGCCGAACTCTCCGCCCGCGGCCATGCCGTCACCGCCATCACCCGCAATCCCGAGAAGGTCGCAGCCCTGCCCGGCGTCACCGCCGTCAAGGGCGACGTCTTCGACAAGGATGCCCTCGCCGGGCTCATCGCCGGCCATGATGCGGTGATCAGCGCGGTGCATTTCACGGCGAGCGATCCGCAGGTCCTGCTCGCGGCCGTGAAGCAGTCCGGCGTGAAGCGCTACCTCGTCGTCGGTGGCGCCGGCAGCCTCGAAGTCGCGCCGGGCGTGAAGCTCTTCGACACGCCGCAATTCCCGGCCGCCTATCTCGACGAAGCCAGGAAGGGCGGCGTCTTTCTCGATCTGCTGAAGCTGGAGCAGGGTCTCGACTGGACCTTCCTGTCGCCGTCCGCCTTGATCCAGCCGGGCGAGCGCACCGGCAAGTTCCGCCTCGGCACGGACCAACTTCTTGTCGACGACAAGGGCAACAGCGCGATCTCGGCCGAGGATTACGCGATCGCCTTGGTGGACGAGCTGGAGAAGCCGGCCCATGGCCGCCGCCGCTTCACCGTCGGCTATTGATCTCATGTCCGGAGTTGGCTGAATTTCGACGGCCCACGCCGTCATCCCGGGGTAAGCCCGGGATGACGGGGCGGTTCCGACGGAATTGGGCAACCCCCGGTATATAAAACGAAGGGCCGCGCCTCCTTCCGGAAGCGCAACCCCCGGTATATAAAACGAAGGGCCGCGCCTCCTTCCGGAAGCGCGGCCCTTCGTTACGGAGCGGCTCGCGATCGTGCTTACGCCTTGCGGAAGCGCTTCTCGCCGATGCTGAGCGTCCCGCGCTTCAGCTTGCCGAGGGCGACCCAACCGGTCTCGCCCTCGAAATAGAGCTTCGAGCGATCGACCGCATAGCGGCCGACATGCTTGGCACCGGCCGCGGGCTTGGCCTTGTGGAACTGTCCATCGGGCCTGAGATCGATCAGGATCGACCCGTCCTCGGTCTTCCACTGGCCGATCGCGGCCTGTTCGAAGGGGCCGAGGGTGTCGGCGGTGTCGAAATCGATCTCGAGCGGACGGACGGAACGGCTGGCCGGCGCGAAGCCGGAAGCGAACTGGCCGAGAGCCTGAAGAACCTGGCTGAACTGCATGGTTTTCGTCTCCCTGTCGTGGTGACGGCTGAAACCGCTTGTCGCAGACATCCCCGTCGGGACCTGTCAGCAAGCGGTGCGGCATCGATCGACTCCAGTGAGTCGGCCGAGAAACGTCGCGATATGAATGTGCAAGGGCGGCGTCGTGATGGAGCAAAGCTCCGGCGCCTGTCACGGAGATAGGCCGCTAGCGGGCTTCCGCAAGATGTGATCCGCGAAAAATCGCGCGGAAGCACCAACGGCGCTAGGTCCACCGCGTCATCGCGGACGGAGCGCAGCGGAGATCCGGGATCCATCGGAGAGCGCGTCGTCTTACGATGGATCCCGGGTCAAGCCCGGGATGACGGCGGTGGTTCGCAGTGAAATCGGCGAGCCCAGGCTGACGCCGGAAACGCCAGCGGCGCCCTTTCGGGCGCCGCGCGTGTCTTGATCGAGGACGGTTCGGAGGCTGGGCCTCAGAACTCCTCCCATCCGGAATCGCTGGCCCGGCCGTTGCCGCCATTGGCGACCTTGCGCGGGGCGGGCATGGCCTTGGACTGGACGAAGGCGGCCTCGGCGAGCTGGCGCAGGCGCGCCGGTTCGCCGGCGGGAGCCGCCCGCATCGGCGCCTTCACCGCGCGCGGGGCCGTCGCGACCGGCTGGGCGTAAGTCTGGCCGGCAGGCTCGCGTCGGGTCTTGAAGGCCGCGACCAGCGCGTTGAGCTGCTCGATCCGGCCCGACAGCGAGTTCGCCGAGGCCGCGCTCTGCTCGGACAAGGCCGCGTTCTGCTGGGTCATCTCGTCGAGATGCGCGACGGCCTGGCTCATCTCGTCGATGCCGTTGGCCTGCTCGCCCGACGCCGCCGAGATGTCGGCGATGGTCGCCGCGACCTTCTGCGAGGCCGCGAGGATGCGGGCGAGCTGGTCGCCGGCCTGCCGCACCAGCTTCACGCCGTCGCCGACCTCGA
>NZ_JAELTI010000169.1 GCF_016428755.1 Allobosea sp. ASV33 | reverse complement strand
GCCCTGCGCGACCCCTCATCCGCCCCTTCGGGGCACCTCCCCCCGCAAGGGGAGAAGGAAGAGCCGCGCGGTTCCAGCGCCTTCACGACGGTCGAGGTGCCAGTCGGCCTGTAAGCCGGGTTCTGGATGGCCGGAGGATCGCTCCCCCGACGTGACGGCCATTCCTCTGGGACGCGCATTGCTGCGCGCCTCGAGCAACCAACCCGGACGACAAGGCACAGAAACCTGCCCCTGCCCGCTTGCGCGGGAAGCATCGTCCCTATTCGGTTTTGCTCCCGGTGGGGCTTGCCATGCCGTCCCCGTTGCCGGGTCCGCGGTGCGCTCTTACCGCACCTTTTCACCCTTACCCTGCCGGAAAAGCCGAAGCTCTCCAGCGCAGGGCGGTTCGATCTCTGTGGCGCTTTCCCTGGGGTCGCCCCCGCCGGACGTTATCCGGCACCGTGTTTCCGTGGAGCCCGGACTTTCCTCCCTCGCGAGCGAGAGCGGCCGTCCGGCCGACTGGCGAGTGGGGAGATGCGCGCTGGCGCGGCCGGCGTCAAGCGGAACCGCGCCCGGAGGCGCCAAGTCAGATCAGTTGCGGGCAGTGATCGTGCGCACCTTGGCGCAATAAGTGCGGTTGGCGCCGCTCATATGGGTGGTCATATGGCCGCTCTGGTACTTCATGATGGTGCGGCAGGTGTCGCCGCCGGCCATCTTGTAGGCCATGGCGAGATACTTCATGCCGTAGCGGGCATTCGTCTCGGCATCGAGCAGCCCGCTCGCGCTGCCGGAATAGCCCATGCCGCGCGCCGTCTGGTGGCGGATCTGCATCAGGCCGAAATTGCCGGCATGCGCGGCCCGCGGATTATAGCGGCTCTCGACGCGCACGATCGCGTCGGCGAGCGAGAACGGCACGCCGTTAGCGGCGGCATGGCGGGCGACGATCGCCTTGATGCCCTCCGCTCCGGCAGGAGCCGCAAGTGCGCGGCTGGCGCGGGCCTCGGCCTTGGCCGAGCGGGCGCTCACCTTCGTCGCGGAGGCTTCGGCGGGGGCTTCCTCGCCCTTCGCAGCCGCGGCCTTGGCCCGGGCGATCTCGGCGTCACGAACGATCAGCGCTCTGGGGTCCGTTTCCGCGTTGACGAAATCCTCGGCCAGGGCAACCCCGGAGAGGCTAATCAGGCACGCAACCGCGAGACCACCACAGATATATCGCATGTCGAACTAAACCCCATTGCGCCATGACTGGCAGATGGGGGCGGTCAACTGATGCCCGAATGTGTCGATAATCTGACACATCCCGAATAAAATACTCAACAATAGGCTCTAACAGGAATTTATTCTATTGTTAACTATTCAGTATTCATATGTATTGGCTGGGTCGAAAAACTTCGCCGGCTCCCGGCCTCCGGATGCGAATCAAGCAGCCGAATCACCTGCCGCATTTCAGCCCGATTCCCCGCTGGAAGTGCTTTTTGGCGCGGCAGGCCGCCGCACCGGGTGCACTTGCGTTGAATCGCTCCCTCCTTTCATCATCCACGCTTCGGATTCACCGGGATCGGTTTTGTGATGGCTTCCTCATTCTGGGGCGCTCTGGGCGGCGGCGGGCTCGGGCTCGTGATCGGCGGCCCGCTGGGCGCGCTCGTCGGCGCGCTCGCCGGCCATGTCCTGGTCGATCGCGAGGGCGCGCCTTTCGGGCCGGCTCCGCGCGAGCTCGTCTTCACCACCGGCCTCGTCGCGCTCGCCGCCAAGATGGCGCGCTCCGACGGCGTCGTGACCTGCGACGAGGTCACCGCCTTCCACCGCATCGTCGAGGTCCCGCCCGATCAGCAGCAGCGCATCGAGGCCCTGTTTGACCTCGCCAAGCAGACCAGCGCGGGCTTCGAGGCCTATGCCGCGCAGATCGCCGGCGCCTTCAAGGACGAGCCCGCCCTGCTGGAAGACGTGCTCGACGGGCTCTTCCTGATCGCCGCCGCCGATGGCGCGATCCACGAGGCCGAGCATGCCTATCTGGTGTCGGTCGCCGGCATCTTCGGCATCGCCGAGCCCGATTTCGCGCGGATCGAGGCGCGCCATGCCCGCCGGCCGGACGATCCCTATCTCGTGCTCGGCGCCAGCCGCGAGATGGACGACGCCGAGCTGAAGCGCCACTACCGCCGCCTCGTCGCCGAGACCCATCCCGATCGCGAGATTGCGCGGGGCCTGCCCGAGGAGGCGATCGCCATCGCGACGCGCCGGATCGCCGCCATCAACGCCGCCTGGGACGCGATCCAGAAGGAGCGCGGCATGAGCCGCAATCTCGCGCCCGAACCGGCTTGATAGTGCTGCCTTCCAACAGGAAAAGGCTCGTCATTCCGGACGAGCCGCGCCAGCGGCGCCGATCCGGAATCCGTCGTAAAGCGATGCGCTCTATGATGGATTCCGGGTCAAGCCCGGAATGACGATGCGATAGGATCATGACGACATCGAACATCCAAGCCGAAGCTGGTCCGGGCATGGCCAAGCCCGACAGCCGCTTCGCAGCCAAGATCTTCCCATCGCCGAACCACGGCGAGCGCAAGCACGCCGACGGCACGCCGGGCCGCCGGCCGGATATGCTGATCCTGCACTACACCGGCATGCCGGTCGCGGGCGAAGCGCTGCAATGGCTCTGCAACCCCGTTGCGCAGGTCTCCTCGCATTATTTCGTCTTCGAGAACGGCCACACGCTCCAGCTCGTGCCGGAAGGGCGGCGGGCCTGGCATGCCGGCGCCTCGCATTGGGCCGGCGAGACCGACATCAATTCCTGCTCGATCGGCATCGAGATCGCCAATCCCGGCCATCCCGGCGGCCTTCCCGACTATCCCGAGGAGCAGATCGCCGCGACGCTGAACCTCTGCCGCGACATCTGCGAGCGCTGGGCCATTCCCCCCGAACACGTGCTCGCCCATTCCGACATCGCGCCGGGACGCAAGATCGATCCGGGCGAGAAATTCCCCTGGCGCCGCTTCGCCGAGGCCGGCGTCGGCCTGTGGACGGAACCGGCCCCGATCCGCGGCGGGCGCTTCTTTGCCCGTGGCGAGACCGGCCAGCCGGTCGAGGCGCTGCAGGCGATGTTCGCCATGCTCGGCTACGGCGTCACGGTCGATGGCGTCTTCGACGACAGGCTGGAAGCGGTCGTCGCGGCCTTCCAGCGTCACTGGCGGCCGGATAAGGTCGACGGCGTCGCCGATTCCTCGACGATCACGACATTGCGGGACCTGCTCGCGGCGACGCAAAGCGCACGAACCGCCTGATCGCGATTCCGTGAGCGACAGGCTCCGGCAGCGCTTTCGCAAGGCTCGCTTAACTCCCGCCCCCTAGTGTAGCCTTCCCGGTGAGGCACACCGGAAGGGGGCAGCCTTGAACAGCCAGCAGCAGCATCTCGCCGCCGAGCTTTGCCGCGTGTCGGGCCACCCGGCCGCCATCGGCGCCTGGGAGTGCAATCTCGCCAATGAATCCCTGAGCTGGACCGACGGCGTCTACGACCTGTTCGGCTTGCAGCGCGGTTCCACCATCCAGCGCTCGTCGATCCTCGACCTTTACGAGGCGGGCTCGCGCAGCGAGATGAATCGGATGCGCAGCGGCATTATCCGCAATGGCGGCGCGTTCTCGCTCGACTGCCGCATCCGCACCGCGAGCAACGAAAGACGCTGGATGCGGCTGATCGTCGGCGTCGGCCATCAGAACGGCCGCCCGCTCCGCATCTTCGGCTCGAAACAGGATGTCACCGCCGAGAAGGGCCTGTGGAGCGATCTTGCCGCGCTGTCGCGGCACCAGCCGATCATCGCGCCGTCCACCCGCCGCGACTTCGAAACCCGCCTCGGCAAGGCGCTGCGTGGCGCGCGCTTCGACCAGGAGGCCTTCGCGCTGGTCATCGTGGATATCGACGACTTTCACGACATCGTCGAAACCTTCGGCGCCGCCGCCAGCGATGAATTGCTGGCTCGCTTCGATGAACGCCTCGCGCGGCTTTTCCCGGACGCTCTCGCGAGCGGGCGTATCAACAGGAGCCAATTCGCCCTCCTGTTGCGGATGTCGACGGGCCAGCAGCGATTTGCCGCGAGCCTCGAGAATGCACGCCATCTGCTCTGCCGGCCGATCTCGCGCGGCACCATGGTGATCGACTTCACGATCTCGATCGGCGCCGTCAGCCTCGAGGAACAGCGCCACCGCGATCCCGTCACCCTCTTCGCCGAGGCGCAGGCTGCCCTGCATGTCGCCAGCACGGCCGGTGGCGGCACCTTGCGGATGTTCGACAAGCCCCTTGCGAGCGTCGCCAGCCGGCTGCCGGCCGAATAAGCCGGCTCGGGCCCCGCAGGGTGCCGGGCCCTACAGCAACCGCGTGAAGACGATCTGCCCGTCGAGGCTCCGACCCATATCGCGCCATCCGTGGCGGACGTAGAAGCGCTCCGCCCGCGTGCCCGCCCCGGTCTCGAGCCAGGCCTGGGCGTGGCCTGCCGCCTTCAGTCCGGCCAATGCCGCATCCAGCAGGGCGCGGCCATGCCCCCGCCCCTCCTGCGCGGGATCGATGAACAAGGCCCAGATCAGGCCGCTCAGATGGTTAGCGCAGGTGAAGCCCGCGACCTCGCCCGCACTTTCCGCGACGAGGAAGATCGCCTGCTCGCGATACCAGGCGATATCCGCGGCCGTCACCTTCGAGGGATCGCTCAGGACGTTCTCGCGCACGGCCATGCGGATGGCATGGATG
>NZ_JAELTI010000168.1 GCF_016428755.1 Allobosea sp. ASV33 | reverse complement strand
GGATTGGAGCCGGCCTATGAGGGGCGTCCGCGCGACAGCCTCGACGGTTTCGCCTGTCCGAAGACGGATATCCGCGCCAGCGCTGACAAGGTCGTGATCGCTGCAGGCGGGCTGACCGCGGAGGTCACGCTCTCGCCCTTCGGCATCGCCTGGCGCCGCGATGGCGAAGACAAGCCCTTCCTTCAGGACCGCACCACACAGGCTTATCTGGTTTCGCCGCGCACCGGCGCGCTCGCTCATTTTATGGCGCGCGACTACACCGAGCGCCATTACGGCCTCGGCGACAAGGCCGGGCCGCTCGACCGCACCGGCCGCCGCTTCGCCATCGATGCCGTTGATCCCTGCGGCTTTGACGCGGAGCTCTCCGACCCGCTCTACAAGATGCTGCCCTTCTTCATCGTCGACGGGCCGGCCGGCGCGCATGGCGTCTATTACGACAACCTCTCGACCGGCAGCGTCGATTTCGGCTGCACGCTAGACAACTATCACGGCCTGTTCCGCTCCTGGAAAGGCGACGATGGCGACCTGGACTATTACGTCATGGCCGGCCCGAGCGTGCCGGATGTGGTGCGCCGCTTCTCCTGGCTGACCGGCGGACAGGCCTTCGCGCCGCTCTGGTCCTTCGGCTTCGGCGTCACCTCGATGGCGATCGCCGACGCGCCGGACGCCGATGCCCGCATCAGCGACTTCATCGGCAAGCTGGAGACGCACCGCATCCCCTGTGATTCCTTCCATTTCGGCTCGGGCTACACGCAGATCGGCCATCGCCGCTACGCCTTCAACTGGAACCGGGAGAAGTTCCCCGACCCGAAGGCGACGATGCAGCGCTTGAATGATGCGGGCATCTTGACGGTCGCCAATCTCAAGCCCTGCCTGCTCGACGACCATCCGCGCCTGCAAGAGGCGCTCGACGGCGATTTCCTCGTGCGCGACGGCGATAGCGGCAAGCCTGCCGTCGCCCAGTTCTGGGACGGGCTAGGCTTCCATCTCGACTACACCAACCCGAAGGGCCGCGCATGGTGGCGCGACGGCATCGAGACCGCGCTGCTCGACTACGGCTTCACCACCGTCTGGAACGACAACAACGAATACGAAATCTGGGACGAGGATGCCGTCTGCGACGGCGACGGCCGCCCCTTCCGGCAGGCGCTGGCGCGCCCGGCGCAGCCGCTCCTGATGACCAAGCTCTCTTACGAAGCGCAGGCCGATCGCGAGCCCGGCAAGCGGCAATATGCGATCACGCGCGGCGGCTGCGCCGGCATCTCGCGCTACGCCCAGACCTGGTCCGGTGACAACGAGACCGCCTGGAAGACGCTGCGCTACAACCTAACCCAGGGGCTCAACATGAGCCTCTCGGGCATGTTCTCGATCGGCCACGATGTCGGTGGCTTCCACGGCCCGACGCCCGGCCCCGAGCTCTTCGTGCGCTTCAACGAGTTCTGCTCGCTCTGGCCGCGCATGGTGATGAATTCCTGGAACGACGACGGCGTCGTCAACCTGCCCTGGATGTATCCGGAGATGGTGCCGCAGGTGCGCGAGGCGATCGCGTTGCGCTACCGTTTGATGCCCTATCTCTACACGCTGATGTGGCGCGCCAGCCGCGACGGCACCCCGGCGATCCGCCCGCTGCTCTGGGATTTCCCGCAGGATGCGACGGCCGTGAAGACCGACGACGCCTTCATGCTCGGGCCGGATGTGTTGGTCGCGCCGGTGCTAGAGGAGGGCGCGCGGGAGCGCAGCGTCTACCTGCCGGTTCATGCGGGCGGCTGGTACGACTGGCATACGGGTAAGCATTTCGACGGTGGCGCGCTCGTGACGGTCGCAGCCCCGCTCGGCCGCCTGCCGGTCTTCGTCCGGGCCGGCGCGCTGATCCCGCTCGGCAATCCCGAGGGCATCGACGATCTCCGCGAGATCCTCGTCTGCGGCCTCGTCGAGGGCGCGTCGGGCGAGCTTTACGAAGATGACGGCGATACCGCCGACTGGCGCGGTGCAGGCGCGACCGTAATCCGCTTCCGGGTGAAGGACGGCGAGATCGCGGTCGATCAGGAGGGGGATCGCGATCCGTTCTTCGACCGCATCGCGATCCGCAACATCACGGAGAAAGCGGGGGCCACCTAGCCCCCGCGCGTCGCGCGTCTCAGCGCGACATCATCTGCAGCGGCCACATCACGATCTGCGGGAAGATCACCAGCAGGGCCAGCACGATGAGCTGGGCGACCATGAAGGGCGTCACGCCCTTGATGACGCCCGTCATCGGCACCTTGGCGACGCCGCAGACCACGTTCAGCACGGTGCCGACCGGCGGCGTCACCAGGCCGATCGCGTTGTTCATGATGAACAGCACGCCGAAATAGACCGGGTCGATGCCCGCCTGCTTGACCACCGGCATCAGCACCGGGGTCAGGATCAGCACTGTCGGCGTGAAGTCGAGCGCCGTGCCGACGATGAAGACCATCACCATCAGGATGGCCATCAGCAGCATCTTGTTCTCCATGAAGGGCGCGACCATGTCGGCGACCTGCTGGGGAATGTTGGCCGTGGTGATCAGCCAAGCCGAAACGCCGGCCGCCGCGACCAGGAACATGATGACGGCAGTGGTCTCGGCTGCTCGGTACATCAACCCGAACAGGTCCGGGATCTTAATCTCGCGATAGATGAAGACGCCGACGAAGAGCGAATAGGCGGCGGCGATGACCGCTGCTTCCGTCGGGGTGAACCAGCCGACCTTGAGGCCGCCGATGATGACTACGGGCAGCACGAGCGCCCAGCCCGCATTGCGGGTTTCGACCAGCCGTTCGCGCATGCTGCGCTTCGGCTCGACGCGCGGATTGTCGCGCTTGATGCTCCAGCGCCAGGCCAGCATGATTGCGATGCCCATCATCACGCCCGGCACGATGCCGGCGATGAACAGCTTGGTAATTGAGACGCCGCCGGTGACGCCGAAGATGATCATGCCGATCGAGGGCGGGATCACCGGCGCGATGATGCCTCCGCAGGCGATCAGGCCGCAGGAGCGGTTGATGTCGTAGCCGGCATTGCGCATCAGCGGCACGAGCACGGAGGCGAGCGCAGCCGTGTCGGCGACGGCCGAGCCCGAGAGCGAGGCCATGATGACGGCGGCGATGACCGCGACATAGCCGAGGCCGCCGCGGATATGGCCGATCCAGGCCATCGCCATGGTGATGATCCGGCGGGTCATGCCGCCGGCATTCATCAGCTCGCCGGCCAGCATGAAGAAGGGCACGGCGAGCAGCGGGAAGGAATTGGCGCCGTCCCACATGTTCTGGATGATGATCTGCGGGTCGGTGATGCCCATGTAGAGCATCATGGCGAGGCCGCAGCCGATCAGCGCGAAGGCGACCGGCATGCCCAGCGCCATCAGGCCGAGCAGGGACGTGATGAAGACGAAGACGATCACGGCTTGGCTCCTTGCGCCTTCATGTCGCGCTCGGCTTCGAGGCCCTCGGCCATCCCCTCCTCGTGCACGTCGATCAGCTCGTCGTCGGCGACCTGTCCCAGCGCGAGGCGGATGAGGTTCGACAGGCAGATCAGCGCGATCGCGGCGCCTGTGACGTAGCTCACGCCATAGACCCAGAGCATGCTGAGCTGCGCGACCGGGGAGGCGTTGCCGGCGATGATGTCATGCTGGAGATAGGTGCCGTAGAAGATGAACAGGGCACAGATCAGCATGATGACCTGGCTGATCGCCCAGCAGATCTTGCGGCCGAAGATCGGCAGGGCCTGGACCACCATGTCGACGCCGAGATGGCTGCGCCGGTGCAGGCCGATGATGCCGCCGAGGAAGGTCATCCAGACGAAGGCGAAGCGCGGGATTTCCTCGGACAGGTCGATGCCGGTGTTGAAGAACAGCCGCAGCATCACGTTGCCGAAGACCATGACCAACATCACGGCCATGCAGATCACGAGGATGACCTCGATCAGGCGGTAGAAACCGTCCGTCGCGGTTTTGAGCAGGCTGGTCATCGGTCACCTCGCCGGCGGCTTTTGGAAGGGGATCGCCGGCTCGGCGCCGGTAGGGAAGAAAAAGGCAGCCGGCCAAGGGGCCTGCTGCCGTCGCGTGCCTTACTTGGCGGCGCGGGCCTTTTCGATCTCGGCGACGAAGCCGTTCACGAATTCCTCGCCGATCTGGCCCTTGAACTTGTCGACCACGGGCTGGACCTTGGCCTGCACCTTGCGCAGGTCGTCGGCCGAGACCGTGTCGACCGACACGCCGGCTTCCTTGAATTTGGTGATCACGTCGCGGTCGCCCTCGTCGAGCAGCTTGCGCTGCAGCAGGCCGGCCTCGGTGGCGGCCTTCTGGACGCCGGCCTTGTCGCTGGCCGAGAGCGTGTCCCAGAACTTCTTGGAAGCGACGAGCGCGACCGGCGTGTAGACGTGGTTGGTGATGGAGATGTGCTTCTGCACCTCCTGCATCTTGTTCGCCCACATGTGCTGGAGCGGGTTCTCCTGGCCGTCGAGCGCCTTGACCTCGAGCGCGGTGAAGACTTCCGAGAAGGCCATCGGCACGGCATTGGCGCCGATCGACTTCCAGGTGTCGAGCGCGACGGGATTGGCCATCACGCGCAGCTTCAGGCCGTTGACGTCCTCGGCCGTCTTCACGGCGCGGCGGCTGTTCGAGAGGTTACGGAAGCCCATGCCGGTCCAGGTCAGGCCGACGAGGCCGCTCGGCTCGATCTTGTCGAAGATCTTCTTGACCGAGTCGCCGTCGAGGACCGCGTAGACCTCCTTCTCGTTCTGGAACAGGAAGGGCAGGTCCCAGACCTGGACTTCCTTCACGCGGGTCGAGAGCGGCGCCAGCGTGCCGATGTAGAACTCTTGCGTGCCGGCCTGCGTCGCCTGGAGCTGCTTCTCGTCGCTGCCGAGCATGGCCGAGTGGAACGCCTGGATCTTGACGTTGCCATTGGTGTAGGTGCTGGCGAGCTCCGTGAACTTGTTCACCGCGGTCGCCTGCGGATGCGTGTCGGGCATCGCATGGCCGATCTTGGCCTTGACCTCGGCCATGGCCGCCGTCGAGCCCAGCAGGACAGCCGTCAGCGCGGCGATGAAAGCGAAGCGGGTCGGATGGGTTTTGGTCACGATACGCGTCTCCGGAACAGTTGCTGCGGATGTGTCATCGAACGAATGCAGGCTCAACCGCTCGGCGGCGTTTTCCACCGCCGAGGGCAGGGGCTCATGTCCGGTGCTTCTTGATCTCGGCGTAGAAGTCGTTGACGAAGGCGGCGCCGATCGTCTCGGTGTTCTTCTCGATCACCGGCTGGATCGCCTTGCGGATGGCATCGAGCTCAGCCGTGGGCATCTCGGTCGTCGCCATGCCCTTGGCCTTGAGCTCGCTGAGCACCTCGCCGGCCTCGCGCAATTCCGCCTCGCGCTGGAAGGCGCGGGTCGTCTCGGCCGCTTTCTGAACGGCGGCCTGCTGTTCCGGCGTGAGCGAGGTCCAGAAC
>NZ_JAELTI010000167.1 GCF_016428755.1 Allobosea sp. ASV33 | reverse complement strand
GCTCAGGTCCCGTCGAATATCGGCCTGGTCTCGTCAGCCTTCCGGATTGGCTTCCGGCATCAGGTCGAGCAAGGCGGCGCGGCGGCTCATCCCGTCCTCGGCGAGAAGATGGACATGGATCTCGCAGGCCCCGGCGGCCATGATCGCGCGCTGCCAGCGGCCGAGCGCCGCCTCGATGCCGAAGGGGCCGGAATCGCGGGCGGCGATAACGCGCCGGTCGGCGGAGATGGCGAGCAGCACCGCGTCGGTGAAGCCCAGCGCATGCGTGTCGTCGACCGAGAAGACCGAGGCGACATAGCGCCGGCCCGAACGGCCGCGCCAGGCCGTGAAGCGGCGCTCGCTGAGCGCGGTGGTGCTGCGCAAGGGCATTTCGCGGGCGGCCGGCGCCTCGTCGAACAGATCGGGGGTGTAGCGATAGGCGAGAGCGGCCATGTCCGTTCCTCCTGTGATAGGAACAAAATGGGAACGACATGGGGATAAGTCAAGCGCCGCGGCTGGCGAAACCGCGCTTCGGGCGAGTCGCTGCTGTCAGGGCCTGTCAGGAGCCGGCGAGCGGGTCCATGCCGCGGGCGGCCAGTTCGGCGCGCCCTTGGGCCAGAAGCTGGTCGCTTACAGTCTCGATGCGCTCCTGCAGCAGCGCCTGGAAGGAGACCTTGTCGAGACCGGGCGCGATCGGCGGCAGGATCGCGATGCGGACGGTGCCCGGGCGGCGCAGGAACTTGCGGCGCGGCCAGTAGAGCCCGGTATTGAGGGCGACCGGCACGCAGGGCACGCCGAGCTCGGCATAGAGATGGGCGGCGCCGAACTTGTAGGCCGGCGGAGCGCCCGGCGCGCGGCGGGTGCCCTCCGGGAAGATCAGGAGCTGGCGGCCGTTCTGGCCGAGCTCGACCTTGGCGCGGCGCGTGACGTCGGAGAGCGCGCGGGCGCGGGCGCCGCGATTGACCGGGATCATCCGCAGCTTCGAGAGGGCCCAGCCGAAGAGCGGAATCCAGGTCAGTTCGCGCTTCAGGATGAAGACCGGATTGCGGAAGACCGTGACCAGCGTGAAGGTCTCCAGGAAGGATTGATGCTTGGCGCCGACCATCAACCCGCCCTGCGGGATGTTCTCGAGCCCGGTGATCTCGCAACGCGTGCCGGCGACGACGCGCATCAGCCAGAGCGAGGAGCGCGACCAGCCGATCGCGACCGCCAGCAGCACCTGCCGTGGCAGGAGCAGCGAAGGCAGGACGGCGAAGATCAGCCAGAGGACGAGATTGGCATAGAACAGGACATTGAAGGCGAGGGAGCGCAGGACGAGCATACCGCGCAATGAGCCCGAGACGCCGTCCCGGTCAAGCGCATCATTGTGGCATCAACCTTCGTGGCGATGCTGGCCCATGAGGCGCGTGCGCTTCTCGGCGGCCGGGCCGAGCGTGTCGGCGGGCTTGGGCGAAACCGGCTTGCGGCCGCCGATGATGACCGACAGGCGCGATGTTTCCGGATCGGTTTCGACCAGGCTGCGCAGGCGCGCGACAAGATATTTCGCATATTCCGGCACCAGCACCTTCACGACCGGCCAGCGGTTCCACCAGCCGGAGGCGTCGATATGATCGGTGACGACCGGATGTGCGACGAGCTGGACACCCGGCATCGCATGCCCGAATTCGGCGAGCGTGCGGGGCATGTGATAGTTCGAGGTCACCACGAGCAGCGAGCGGAAGCCGTGCCGGCGCACCCAGCGCCTGGTCTCGATCGCATTGCCGATGGTGTTGCGGGCGCGATAGTCGAGATCGACGCAGCAGGAGAGGAGTTCGCGCGAGGCCGGGTTCAGCTTGGCGAGTTCCTCGCGGCCGGTCTTCTCGTTGACGCCGCTGATCAGCAGGCGTTGCCCGCGCTCGGCCCCGAGCAGGCTGATGGCATCGCCGACGCGCTGGGCGCCGCCGGTGACCACGACGATCGCGTCGGTGCGCGGGGTATCCGTCCGTTCGCGCCCGTCGATCATCGCGGCGAAGCGGACATAGCCGATACCGAAAAGCAGCACGCCGAGGCCGGCGGTGGCCGCCGCTGCCAGCCCGAGAATGCGGCGCAGCGAAGTCGACCGGGCGGGCTTGCCGCTCCGGGGCGCGGAATCGGACTGGGCCATCGCGAGATGGTCGTTCGTGCTGCCGATCATGGCCATGACGCTGCCGTCTTAGCGCGCCAATCGGGCATAACGGCGGCGGGCTCGCGTCCGGCCCTGCCGCAGGGGTTAAGGCTTGGTTGACGCCGAACGGCCGGAGCGATGCTCATGCGAGCATCCTCAGGTGGCGCCGGACAGTGAAGCGCGAGACCAGGCCGGCGATCACGGCCACGACCAGAGCGACGAGGATGACGGCGCCATAGCCGGTCCAGCCGATCTCGAAAGCGCCGAAGAGGGCCTGCAATTGCTCCGCCTCGGGCGTCGCGCTCCAGCGCGAGGCGAGGAAGCCGAGCACGCCGATCGTGGCGATCGCGGCGAGGCCGCCGAACAGCCCGCCGCGAAGGCCCAGCCGGATGAAACGGCTCTGGAATTCCCGCGCGATGAAATCATCGTTGGCGCCGACGAAATGCAGGACTTCCACACTGTCGCGGCTGCCGGCCATGGCGCCGCGCGTGGCGAAGGCGACGGCCAGCGCAGCCGCCGTCAGCACGAGCAGGACGATGGCGAAGCCCGTGGCGATGATGGTGCCCGCCATGGCGGAGAGGCGCCGGACCCAGAGCCGGTGGTCGTCGAGGGTCGCGGTCGGGATTTCACGGCGCAGCGTCGTGCCGAAGCCGCCAAGATCGGGAGGCGCGTCTGTCCTCAGCTTCAGCACGATCAGGCGCGGCACCGGCAGTTCGACGAGATCGAGCCCCGTCCCGAGCCAGGGTTCGAGCAGCTTGTCGGATTCGGCCTTCGGCACGGCGCGGACGCTCTCGACCTCCTTCAGCCCGCTCGCGAGCATGACGGCGCGCGCCACGTCGTCGTCGATCTTGCGATGCGAATCGGGACGGACCTGGATGGTCATCTCGTTGGAGATGGCGCCGCGCCACTGGTCGGAGGCGCGCGCGGCAAGCACCGCGGCGCCCGCGCTGAGCGAGGCGAGGAAGGTCAGGATCGCGATCACCGCCATCAGCGCCCGGCCCGCGACGTTGTCCACGGGGACGAGCGGCTGGTCCCGCCGGAGATTGGCGGGCAGGCCGCGTTCCTTCCGCCCGGGTTCCCGGTCGCTGGTCTCAGGCGTCGACATGCAGATGTCCGTCGGCCAGCACGAGACGCGGCGCGTCGTAGATTTCCATCAGGTTGAGGTCGTGGGTCGCGATGAGGACGGCAGTCCCGAGCGATTGCAGCTCCATGAAGAGCCGCAGCAGGCGACGGCCGAGGCCGGGGTCGACATTGCCGGTCGGCTCGTCGGCGAGCAGAAGCTCGGGCCGGCTGATCAGGGCGCGTGCGATGGCGGCGCGCTGCTTCTCGCCGCCGGAGAGCACCGGCGGCACGGCATGCATGCGTTCGCCGAGACCGACCCAGCGCAGCAATTCGACGACCTCGGCGCGGTAGCTCGCCTCTTCCTTGCCGAGGACGCGCAATGGCAGCGCGACGTTCTCGTAGACGGTGAGGTGGTCGAGCAGGCGGAAATCCTGGAAGACCACGCCCATCCGGCGGCGAAAGGCGGTCAACGTGTCGGGTTCGAGGCGCGAGACGTCCTGGCCGAACAGGTTGACCAGCCCGCGCGTCGGCTTCAGCGCCATCAGGATGAGGCGCATCAGCGTCGTCTTGCCGGCCCCGGAGGGACCGGTCAGATACTGGAACGAGCGCGGCTCGATGCTGAAGTTGATGTCCTTCAGCACCTCCGGGCCCATGCCGTATCGCAGGCCGACATTCTCGAACCGAACCAAGCGGTCTTCCTCGCTGAACGAATCCGTCTGCGATCCTACACCGCAAGCCGAGGCGCGCGGAAAGATCGTGATGCGGCCAATCTGCCCCGAAGATTCTTCACGGTGCGTTAACCATAAATCGCGCCAATGGACAGGCGCGCATCGGCAGGCGCCATGCGGCGTCTCGCAGCAGGCCAGGGGTGCTTGCGGCAACCGTCTTGAGGGAGTTGGCTCGCGGCCATGCTGATCGTCTGCCCATCCTGCGCGAGCCAATATGAACTCGACGCGGCCAAACTGGGGCCGGAAGGGCGCAAGGTCAGATGCGCCAGCTGCAAGACGTCATGGCATGTCGAGCCCGCGGCCTTTCCCGAACCGCCCAGCGAGGCCGAGACCCAGGCGCTGCTCGCCGAGGAACTGGAGCGCGCCGCCGCGATCGATGCCGAAATCAGCGCTCTCGCTGCCGAGACAAGCGCTCAGGGCAGCCCGGAGGAGCAGCCCGCCGTCGAGGCGCCCGTGGCTGCCGCGCCCAAGCGCCGCGGCAAGCGCCCGGCCAAGCCAAGCAAGGCGCCGGAGGCGTTCCTGCGCCGCGGCGGAGCCGGCCGGCCTGCCGCTGCTGCGCTTGCGGGCCTTGCCTTGCTCGGCCTCGTCGTGTGGCAGCGCGAGGCGGCGGTGCGCGCGGCCCCGCAGCTCGCGGGCCTGTTCGAGACGATCGGGATGCCCGTCAATGTCCGGGGCTTGAGCCTGAGTTCGGTCGAGAGCGGCGTCGTCGATGACGGGCAGAACCGCTTCCTGGTCGTCGAGGGCGACGTGACCAACGTCGCCAGGAGCAAGACGGCGGTGCCGATGATCGAGGTCGCGGTGAAGGATGCCGGCGGCGCGACGCTCTACACCTGGACGACGGAGCCGCCGCGCGCGAGCCTGGAGCCGGCGGAGCTCATCCGCTTCAGGGCGCGGCTGGCCTCCCCGCCCGAGCAGGGGCAATCGGTCAGGGTGCGCTTCACCTCGGCTCAGAGCGCGGCCAATCTCGCCAGCAAGCATTGAGGCTGCTAGGACGGGTTTTTGCCGACCGGGCTGAACCAGCAACCGGACGGCATGCGTGAACAATCGCCTGCATCGGCCTTCGGCGCGTCTTAAACGCCGGAGGCGTGGCGCCGGCGGGCTATCGAAACGGAGTCATCATGCCGGAACGGCGCATCAGGGTTCTCTACGACGAAGCGGCGATCGCGCGGCGCAACGAGGAGATGGCGCAGGCCATCGCGGCCAGCAACCCGAAGGACCTGCTCGTCGTCGCCGTCCTGAAGGGCAGCTTCATGTTCGCGGCAGACCTGATCCGCGCGATGCACCGCAGCGGGCTCTCGCCCCAGGTCGAGTTCGTCCATCTGTCGAGCTATCGCGCGGGTACGACCTCCTCGGGCCAGGTCGAGATCCTGCGCGACGTGCAGAGCGAAGTGCGCGGCCGCGACGTCCTGCTGGTCGACGACATCCTCGAATCCGGCCGGACGCTGGCCTTCGCCAAGGATCTGCTGGCGGCGCGCGGGGCGGCCAAGGTCTCGACCGCGGTGCTCCTGGAGAAGCCGCTCAAGCGGGCCGTCAACATCCAGGCGGATTATGTCGGGTTCGAATGCCCCGACTATTTCGTGGTCGGCTACGGCATGGACGTGGCCCATTCC
>NZ_JAELTI010000166.1 GCF_016428755.1 Allobosea sp. ASV33 | reverse complement strand
GTCCTGCACCGGCAGCGAGATATCGACGCGCTCGGAGGCGAGCCGGGCTTCGAGAGCAGCCTCGCCCAGCGCTTCCTTGCGCGCCGCGATCGCACTCTGAACCCGATCGCGCAGGCCGTTGATCTGCGGGCCCTTCTCCTTGCGCTCGTCCGGCGTCATGCCGCCAAGCGTCTTCAGCAACGCCGAGATCGAGCCGGACTTGCCGAGGGCGGCGATGCGCACATCCTCGACGGCGGCTTCATCGGCGGCAGAAGCGATCGCGGCGAGGACGTCGCGTTCCAGGGTGGCGATATCGGTCATGAATTAAGTCGCAAGCATCTGAAGGCGTGGGAACGGCCGCGTTCTAGCGGGAACGGCCGGGTTATGCCAGAGCGAACA
This sequence comes from Allobosea sp. ASV33, assembly GCF_016428755.1. Taxonomy (GTDB): domain Bacteria; phylum Pseudomonadota; class Alphaproteobacteria; order Rhizobiales; family Beijerinckiaceae; genus Allobosea. Next base: position 5,529 of record NZ_JAELTI010000166.1, on the reverse strand, counting down.
GAAGACTTGAGGAGGATGCCTTGCCCGACAATACACGCCAGAAGGAATCGCCGTCCTATCGGCTGGCCGCGCTCGATCCCGATTTCATCCTCGGCGATTCGACCCGCGGCGTCCGCTTCATGCTGGAATACCAGAAGGCGGAGGACAGCCTGAGGGCGCGCGGCGTCGTCTCGACCGTCGTCGTCTTCGGCTCGGCGCGGGTGCGCGAGGGCAACCCCTGGTACGAGGCCGCCCGCGCCTTCGGCCGCATCGCCTCCGAACGCGGCGGCGCGCTGCGCGACGGCGAGACAGGCCGCTATCACGTCATCGCCACCGGCGGCGGGCCGGGCATCATGGAAGCGGCCAATCGCGGCGCGACCGAAGCCGGCGCGATCTCGATCGGCTTCAACATCACCCTGCCGCACGAGCAGGAGCCGAATGCCTGGTCGACACCGGACCTGACCTTCCTGTTCCACTATTTCGCGATGCGGAAGATGCATCTGGCGATGCGGGCCGCCGCTCTCGTGGTCTTCCCTGGCGGCTTCGGCACGCTCGACGAATTGTTCGAGATCATGACGCTGGTCCAGACCGGCAAGATGGGGCGGGTGCCGATCGTGCTCTACGATTCCGGCTACTGGAAAGGGCTGCTCAATCTCGACCAGATGGCAGCGGCAGGGTTCATCCGGCCGGATGACCTCAAGCTGTTCGCTTACGCGGATTCGCCGGAGGAGGCTTACGACCGGATCGTCGAAGGCGCCGGCGCGCATTGGGATTTGCCGAAGAACGGCAGCGTGCAGACGTAACAACGTGATGCACTGTCATGGTCGGGCTTGTCCCGACCATCCACGTCTTCCTTCATGCAATGCGATGTTCAAGACGTGGATGCTCGCCACAAGGGCGAGCATGACGGTGGAGCCAAGCTAAAAAGAAAAAGGCCGGCGTCACCGCCGGCCTTTTCCAAATTCAGCACTGCAAGGCTGCTCAGGCAGCCTTGGCCTCGGCGCCCAGCACGCCCTTGACCGTCTCGACCACGGCAGCGAACGAGGCTGCGTCGTCGATGGCCATGGCCGACAGGGTCTTGCGGTCCAGCTCAATGCCCGACTTGATCAGGCCGCCGATGAAGACCGAATAGGTCAGGCCGTGCTCGCGCACCGCAGCGTTGAGACGCTGGATCCAGAGCGCGCGGAACGAGCGCTTCTTGTTCTTGCGGTCGCGATAGGCGTACTGCATCGAGCGATCGACGGCCGCCTTGGCGGCGCGGATCGTATTCTTGCGGCGGCCGTAGAAACCCTTGGCAGCCTTGAAAGTCTTCTTGTGCTTGGCGTGGGCAGTAACGCCCCGTTTCACGCGAGCCATGTCATGATCTCCGGAATATCAGGTGGCGTCAGCCGTTGGGGAGGAAGAACTTCTTCACGTTGGCAGCATCGCCCTCGAAGAGGGTCGTGGTGCCGCGGTGATTGCGGATCTGCTTGTTGGTCCGCTTGATCATCCCGTGACGCTTGCCGGCCTGGGCGTAGAGCACCTTGCCGGTACCGGTGATCTTGAACCGCTTTTTGGCGGCCGATTTGGTCTTGATCTTGGGCATTTCAGCTCCTCAATGGTCGTGGCGTCGCGTCTTTTGAACGCGTTGCCAATGTCTTGCTTTCAGGAAGCAAAGCACGACCGCCACGGCAGCCCTTATCAGCCGGGCGATCGAAGGCCGGGCCTATCGCAGAAAACGGCCGCTATTGCAAGTGCGAAGCCGGCAATCCCCGTGAGGCTGCCCGGAAAAGCGGCAGCCGCTTATCCCCTTCCTTCAAACGCTTGTCACGCCGTATGGTCAACAGGCGCGTTCCGCATCTGGAGACACCCCGTGAAGAAGCTTCTCACCCTCGCCGCAGGCCTTGTCCTGACGGCCGCCGCCTCGGCCCCGGCGCTGGCCCAATCGACGCTCGACAAGATCAAGGCGCGCGGCAACATCATCTGCGGCACCAGCGAGGGCGTTCCCGGCTTCTCGCTGCAGGACAAGAACGGAACCTGGGTCGGCTTCGACACCGATGTCTGCCGTGCGCTCGCCGCCGCGATCTTCAACGATCCGAACAAGGCCACCTATCTCTCGCTGTCGAGCAAGAACCGCCTGGTCGCGCTGCAATCCGGCGAGATCGACGTGCTGGCCCGCACCACCACCTGGTCGCTCGGCCGCGATATCGGCCAGGGCGTCACCTTCACCACCGTCAACTACTATGACGGCCAGGGCTTCATCGTCCGCAAGAAGCTCGGCGTGAAGGGCGTCAAGGACCTCAACGGCGCCTCGGTCTGCGTCGCGCAGGGCACCACCACCGAGCTAAACCTCGCCGATTACGGCCGCACCAACGGCATCAAGTTCGAGACCGTCGCCTTCGCGACGCTGGAGGATACGGTGCAGGCCTACGAGGCCGGGCGCTGCGACGCCTACACCACCGACTTGTCGGCGCTCGCCGGCACCCGCGGCCGCCTGAAGGACCCGGAAGAGCACATGCTGCTCCAGGAGGTCATCTCCAAGGAGCCGCTCGGCCCCTGGGTGCGCAAGAACGATCCGACCTGGTTCGATCTCGTGCGCTGGACCGTCATCGCCACGATCAATGCCGAGGAACTCGGCGTGACCCAGGCCAATGTCGAGGAGCTCGCCAAGACCTCGCAGAACCCCGAAGTCCGCCGCATGCTCGGCGCCGAGGGCAAGTTCGGCGAAGGCCTCGGCCTGACCAATGACTGGGTCGTGCGGATCATCAAGGCCGTCGGCAATTACGGCGAGAGCTTCGAGCGGCATTTCGGCGCGAAGACCACGAACCCGCTGCCGCGCGGCGTCAACAACCTCTGGACCAAGGGCGGCCTGCAATACGGCCCGCCGATCCGCTGAGGTTCGGGCAAGACGCTTCGAACAAGAAGGCCGCCCGGTGGGCGGCCTTTTTTATAGGGATCATTGCGCTCGGAAACACATCGTCATCCTGGGCTTGACCCGGGATCCATCGAAGGGCGCCGGTGCCGGTGCTCTATGATGGATCCCGGATCAGCGCCGCTTCGCGGCTTGTCCGGGATGACGCGCATTTTGGCTGAACCGTCGAGAGGTTCTGAGCGGGTCACTTCAAGCAGCTTCGCAGACCAGCGTTTCGGCCCGCGCGCCGAGCAGGCGGTTGTAGCCTGCGAGCACGACCAGCAGCGCAGCGACGCCGGCCCCGACCGAGATCCAGAACCCGCTATGGGCACCGAAGGCGTCGATCAGCACGCCGGCTGCCGAGGCGCCGGCGGCCATGCCGATGCCGATGCCGGTGATGCCCCAGGTCATGCCCTCGGTGAGCTGGCGCGGCGGAACCAGGCGCTCGATCAGGCCCATGGCGATGATGATCGTCGGCGAGACCGCCGCACCGGCCATGAAGAAGACCAGCGCCAGCGAGGCAAGCCCGGTCACGGCCAGCAGCGGCAGGGTCGTCGCGGCGGCAAGCGCGATCGCCGCGAGGAACTGCGTCGCGAGCGAGGCCCTGAGCTTGAGCGTCCCGAAGACGAGGCCGACGATCAGCGAGCCCGCCGCATAGATGGCGAGGACGATGCTTGCCGCCGCCTTCTGCCCCTGCGCTTCGGCGAAGGCCACCGCCGTGATCTCGGCCGTGCCGAAGATCGCACCGATCGCGATCATGGCGAGCACGACGACCTGGACGCCTCCGAGGCGGATGACGGAGACATCGGGCTCCGCGGCACGGGCGCGCACCGGCGGCTCGGTCCGCCGTTGCGCGCAGAGCAAGGGCACGCCGACAACGAGAAAAATGAGCGCCGCAAGCGGCCCGGCCTCGGGGAAAAGACTGACGCTGAGCCCGATCGCGACGATCGGCCCGACAATGAAGATGACCTCGTCGACCACCGATTCGAAGGCGAAGGCCGTGCGCAATTGCGGAGTGTCGCGATAGAACTCGGTCCAGCGCGCCCGCACCATCGCGCCGATGCTCGGCATCAGGCCGGCAAGCAGCGCGAAGACGAAGAGCAGCCAGCTCGGCGCGCCGGCCCAGGTGGAGAGCATCAGGCCGCCCAGCGCCAGCGCGCCGGCAGCAGCAGCCGGCAACAGGATGCGGCGCTGGCCATAGCGATCGACGAGGCGCGAGACCTGCGGCGTGATCAGCGCGCTCGCGAGCGCGAAGGTCGCGGCGACCGCGCCGGCGATCGCATATTCCCCGCGCCGCTCGGACAGCATGGTGACGATGCCGAGGCCGACCATCGAGGCCGGCAGGCGGGCGATGAAACCGGCGCCGGAAAAGGCGAACGCGCCCGGCGCCTGGAAGATGTCGCGATAGGGGTTAGGCATGACTTGTACCGTGATTGCGAACATACGCCGCGTATGTGAGTGAATGCGTAATTGCATACACCGCGCATGTCAATTAACATACGGAGCGTATGTGATGGAGATGTGATGGCCCGCAGACTTCGCGCCGACATGATCGCGGAAACCCGCGCCAGCCTGATTGCCGCCGCCCGCGAGGCGTTCGGTGGCGTGGGCTATGCGGCGGCCTCGATGGACGAAATGACGGCGGCGGCCGGGCTGACGCGCGGCGCGCTCTATCACCATTTCGGCGACAAGAAGGGCCTTTTCGCCGCCGTGATCGACCAGATCGACGCGGAAATGACGGTCAGGTTGCGCGCCGTCTCGGCCAAAGCTGGGGATCGCTGGACCGGCTTCCGCGACGAATGCGCCGCCTATCTCGCGATGGCGCTGGAGCCTGAAATCCAGCGCATCATGCTGCGCGACGGGCCGGCCGTACTCGGCGATCCCTGGAGCTGGCCGATCCAGAACGACTGCATCCGGATGATGACCCGCGGGCTGGACGAGCTCGTCGGCGATGGCGTGCTGGCCCCGCTCGATCCCGAGGCTGTCGCGCGATTGATCTTCGGCGCGACCCAGCACGCGGCGCAATGGATCGCGCATGCGCCCGACCCGGAGGCGGCGTTGAAGAGCGCGACCGACGCCTTCGACGCGATGCTCGACGGGCTTCGCAGAAAGCAGGCATGAAAAAGGGCGCCGACGGCGCCCTTTTTCTCGATCAGAACATGATCGCGGGTGACGCGCGCCTCAGCGCGGCGCGAGCACCATGACCATCTGGCGGCCTTCGAGCTGCCAGTCGCTCTCGACCTTGGCGATCTCGGCGGTATCGACCTTGACGCGCTCCAGCACCTTCACGCCGAGGTCCTGATGCGCCATCTCGCGGCCGCGGAAGCGCAGGGTGACCTTCACCTTGTCGCCTTCCTCGAAGAAGCCGTGCATGGCCTTCATCTTCACGTCGTAGTCGTGCTTGTCGATGCCGGGGCGCAGCTTGATTTCCTTGATCTCGATGGTGCGCTGCTTCTTGCGCGCCTCCGCGGCCTTCTTCTGCTCGAGAAAGCGGAAGCGACCGTAATCGAGGATCTTGCAGACCGGCGGGACGGAGTTCGGGGCGATCTCGACAAGGTCGAGGCCGGCATCCTCGGCGAGCTTCAGCGCATCGAAGAACGAGACCACGCCACGGTTGGCGCCGGTATCGTCGATGAGCTGGACTTCGCGAACTCCGCGGA
>NZ_JAELTI010000165.1 GCF_016428755.1 Allobosea sp. ASV33 | reverse complement strand
ATCTGGGGCCGGTCAAGTTCGCGACCGTGGCCGCCATGGTCTGGGGCATCGCCGGCTTCGCGGTCGGCCTGCTCATCGCCTCGCAGCTCGCTTTCCCGGCGCTGAATTTCGATCTGCCCTGGATCAATTTCGGCCGGATGCGGCCGCTGCATACCTCGGCGGTGATCTTCGCCTTCGGTGGCAACGTGCTGATCGGCACGTCATTCTACGTCGTGCAGCGCACCTGCCGGGCGCGACTGGCGGGCATCCTGTCGCCCTGGTTCGTCGTGCTCGGCTACAACTTCTTCATCGTCATCGCCGGCACCGGCTACCTGCTGGGCATCACCCAGGGCAAGGAATATGCCGAGCCGGAATGGTATGCCGATCTCTGGTTGACCATCGTCTGGGTCGTCTACCTCCTGGTCTTCCTGGGCACGGTGATGAAGCGCCGGGAGCCGCATATCTATGTGGCGAACTGGTTCTATCTCGGCTTCATCCTGACCATCGCGGTCCTGCATGTCGGCAACAACGTCGCCGTGCCGGTTTCGGTGCTGTCGCCGCGCTCCTACGGCCTCTGGTCGGGCGTGCAGGATGCGATGTTCCAGTGGTGGTATGGCCATAACGCGGTCGGCTTCTTCCTCACCGCCGGCTTCCTCGCGATCATGTACTATTTCGTGCCGAAGCGTGCCGAGCGGCCGATCTACAGCTACAGGCTCTCGATCATCCATTTCTGGGCCCTGATCTTCATCTATATCTGGGCCGGTCCGCACCATCTTCACTACACTGCGCTGCCCGACTGGGCGCAGACGCTCGGCATGACATTTTCGATCATGCTGTGGATGCCCTCCTGGGGCGGCATGATCAACGGCATCATGACCCTGTCCGGCGCCTGGGACCGGCTGCGCACCGACCCGGTGCTGCGGATGATGGTGGTCTCGCTCGCCTTCTACGGCATGGCCACCTTCGAAGGGCCGCTGATGTCGATCAAGGCGGTCAACGGCCTGTCGCACTACACCGATTGGACCATCGGCCATGTCCATGCCGGCGCGCTCGGCTGGGTCGCCTATATCTCCTTCGGCGCGATCTACTGCCTCGTGCCCTGGCTCTGGAACCGCAAGGGGCTCTACTCGCTCAGGCTGGTGAGCTGGCATTTCTGGATCTCGACGCTCGGCATCGTCTTCTACATCTGCGCGATGTGGGTGTCCGGCATCCTCCAGGGCCTGATGTGGCGCGCCTACACCGCGCTCGGCTTCCTCGAATATTCCTTCATCGAGACCGTCGCGGCGATGCATCCCTTCTATGTGATCCGCGCCTTGGGCGGCGCCCTGTTCCTGGTCGGCGCGCTGATCATGGCCTTCAACCTCTGGATGACCGTGCGCTCGGAGAGCGCGGCCGAGATGCCGCGCGTGGATGAGGCGCCGACCCCGCTGGCCATGGCCGTCTGAAGGAGTTCCGGCAATGACGAGCATCGAACACAAGCCCGCGCGCCGGTCGCTCTGGGCCAAGCACAAGATCTTCGAGACCAACTCGATCATCCTGCTCATCGGCGTCCTGCTGGTGATCTCGATCGGCGGCCTCGTCGAGATCGCGCCGCTCTTCTACTTGAAGAACACGATCGAGACGGTGCAGGGCATGCGTCCCTATACGCCGCTCGAGATCGCCGGCCGCGCGATCTACGTCCGCGAAGGCTGCTATCTCTGCCACAGCCAGATGATCCGGCCGCTCCGCGACGAGGTCGAGCGCTACGGGCACTACTCGCTCGCGGCCGAGAGCATGTACGACAAGCCTTTCCAGTGGGGCTCCAAGCGCATCGGGCCGGACCTCGCCCGCGTCGGCGGCAAGTATTCCGACGAATGGCATCGCCTGCATCTGATGGACCCGCGGCTGATCGTGCCGCAGTCGATCATGCCGGGCTATCCTTTCCTGGGGAAGACCGAGCTGAACTATAGCGACATCGCCGACGATCTGCGCGCCAACCGCGCCGGCGGGGTGCCTTATACCGACGAGATGATCGCGCAGGCGCAGAGCGACCTGAAGGCGCAGGCGACCCCGGACCATCCCGGCCAGGCCGCGCTGGAGAAGCGTTACCCCAAGGCGCAGTCGCGCGATTTCGACGGCGATCCGCAGCGCATCACCGAAGCCGACGCCCTGATCGCCTATCTCCAGGCGCTCGGCACGATGGTCGACTTCAAGCTCTACGACGACAAGGCCAACATCCGCTGAGCGAGGCTGCCATGCAAACGACCTATCACTGGCTCGCCGGCTTCGCCCAGTCCGCCGGCCTGCTCTACTTCGTCGCCGTCTTCCTCGGCGTCTGCCTCTACGCCTTCTGGCCGAAGAACCGCGCCCGCTTCGAGCAAGCCGCGCTCAATCCGCTGCGCGAGGACTGAACGATGGACCCGCATCACGAAGCCCCGCATATCGACCCTCACACCGGCATCGCCACCACCGGCCATGAATGGGACGGCATCCGCGAGCTCAACACGCCGCTGCCGCGCTGGTGGCTCGGCATGTTCTACGCCTGCATCGTCTGGGCCTTCGGCTACTGGATCGTCTATCCCGCCTGGCCGCTCCTGACCGACACCACCAAGGGTGTGATCGGCTATGCCAGCCGCGCCGATATCAGCGCCGATATGGCGCAATTGAAGGCCCAGCGCGCCGTCCAGGCCGCCGGCATGACCGACGCCACGCCGGCGCAGATCAAGGCCGACCCCACCCTGTTCCAGATCGCGATGGCGCAGGGCAAGGCCGCCTTCGGCGACAACTGCGCCGGCTGCCACGGCGTCGGCGGCGCCGGTGCCAAGGGCTATCCGAACCTCAACGACGACGACTGGCTCTGGGGCGGCTCGCTCGACGCGATCCGGCAGACCATCACCCATGGCATCCGCGTCGCCGGCAACGACGAGACGCGGGTGAGCCAGATGCCGGCCTTCGGCCGCGACGGCTTGCTCAAGCGCGACGAGATCGTCGCCGTCGCCAACCATGTCCGCGAACTCGCCGGCCTTTCGACCGAGCCCAAGGCCGATCTCGCGCTCGGCCGCAAGCTCTTCGCGGACAATTGCGCCGCCTGCCATGGCGAAGCCGGCAAGGGCAACCAGGAGATGGGCGCGCCCAACCTGACCGACGCGATCAGCCTCTACGGCATGGACGTGGCCTCGCTGACCGAGACCATCGCCAACAGCCGCAATGGCGTGATGCCGGCCTGGGGCGGGCGCCTCGATGCGACGACGATCAAGGCGCTGACCGTCTACGTCCACTCGCTCGGGGGAGGGCAGTAGCGTGAGCACGGCCGGGGCCGATCCCGACGACATCCCGCTTTTCGCTGCGTCGGCGAAGGTCTATCCGCAAAGCGTGTCCGGCGCGTTCCGGCGCGCGAAATGGGTGATCCTGTTCCTGTGTCTCGGCATCTACTACCTGCTGCCGTTCCTGCGCTGGGACCGCGGCCCGCATCTGCCTGACCAGGCGGTGCTGGCCGACATCGCCAATGGACGCTTCTACTTCTTCTTCATCGAGATCTGGCCGCAGGAGGTCTATTACTTCACCGGCCTGCTGATCCTGGCCGCCTTCGCGCTCTTCCTGATGAATGCCGTCGCGGGCCGGGTCTGGTGCGGCTATCTCTGCCCGCAGACAGTCTGGACCGATCTTTTCCTCGTCGTCGAACGCTTCTTCGAGGGGGACCGGCGCGAGCGCATGCGCCTCGACGCAGCGCCGTGGAGCTTCGGCAAGCTCTGGCGCAAGGTGGCCAAGCACGCGGTCTGGCTCGTTATCGCCTGGTGGACCGGTGGGGCCTGGGTGCTCTATTTCGCCGATGCGCCGACGCTGGTGCGTGAGCTCGCGACCCTCACCGCGCCCGTCTCGGCCTATGTCTGGATCGCGATCCTGACCTTCACGACCTATTCGCTCGCCGGCATCATGCGCGAGCAGGTCTGCAAGTTCATGTGCCCCTGGCCGCGCATTCAGGCGGCCCTGACCGACGACGAGGCGCTCAACGTCACCTATCGCTACGATCGCGGCGAACCCCGGGTTTCGGTCAAGCAGGGCTTGAGGCTGAAGGCGGAGGGCGCGCCGGCCGGCGATTGCATCGACTGCCATCAATGCGTCGCGGTCTGTCCCGTGGGCATCGATATCCGTGACGGCGCCCAGCTCGACTGCATCCAGTGCGGGCTGTGCATCGACGCCTGCGACACCGTCATGGCCAAGGTCGACCGCCCGAAACGCTTGATCGCCTACGACACCGACAACAACATCAAGCGCCGCATCGCCGGCAAGCCCGCCATCTACCGCCCGTTCCGGGCGCGCACGGCAATCTATACGGTGCTGATCGCCGTGGTCGGCGGCGCCATGCTCTGGCAGCTCGCGACGCGCCGCACGGCCGAAATTTCGGTTCTGCACGAGCGCGCGCCGCTCTTCGTGACGCTGAGCGACGGCTCGATCCGCAATGCCTATACCGTCCGCCTGCTCAACAAGCGCCCGGAACCGCGCCCCTTCGCGCTGACCGTCGACGGGTTGGCGGGCATCCGCATCGAAGCGGTCGGCGTCGCGCCGACGGCCGATCTCAGGCCCGTGGTGACCGTCGATCCCGATACCTCGCGCGAGGTGCGCGTGCTCGTCACCGTGCCGGCCGGCGTGCCGCTCGAGGCGTCGCAGGCCATCACCATCACGGCCTCGGATCTCTTCGCCGGGGAGACCGTGCGCGCGACCGATCACTTCATGGCGCCCGGACCCAAACAATGAGCTGCTGCGGAGTTTTCCTGATGTCCTGCGACACCCCCGCCGCCCCGCGCCCGCGCCGCCCCTTCAAGCTGACCGGCGGTATGGTCGCGGCGATGCTCGTGCTGTTCTTTGGCGTCATCGTCTCGGTCAATGCGACGATCCTGACGGTCGCGCTGCGCACCATGCCGGGTGTCGAGACAGGCAGCGCCTATGAGGATAGTCAGCATTTCAACGAGGAGATCACCCGCCAGCACGCGCGCGATGCCCGCGGCTGGAAGGCGAGCGCCACAGTCGCAAGGCAAGGCGAGGGCGCAATGCTGGGCGTGACCCTGGCCGATCGCCTCGGCACGCCGCTCTCCGGCTTCACGACGACGGCGCGGTTGCGGCATCCCGCCACCGCCGCACGAGACCTCGCGGTCGCTTTGAACGAGCGCGAACCCGGACGCTACGACGCCGTCGTCGACAGGATCGAAGACGGCCGCTGGATCCTCGAATTGCAGGCGCGGCGTGGCGAGGAGGTCGTGTTCGTCTCGCGCAGCCGCATCACCCTGCCGGAGAAGTGACATGGCGGCGCAGGATCCGTCGACCCGGGATCTCTCGATCTTCGTCCGCCATCGCGATGGCGGCATCGCCAGCATGGAGCTGGCGGTCGACGGCATCCGCTGCGCCGGCTGCATGCAGGCGATCGAGAACGGGCTCGGCCGCGAGCCTGCCATCCTCGGCGCTCGCGTCAATCTCGCGCTGAAGCGCGTCTCGGTCGAATGGCGCGAGGCGCTAATGCGACCGGAGGCGGTCGTCGACAAGCTCGGCGCGCTCGGCTTCAAGGCCTATCCCTTCGTGGCCGAGAAGCAGGAGGATGGCGCCGTCGCGGAGGAGCGCAGCCTGATGCGTCGCCTCGGCGTCGCCGGATTCGCCTCGATGAACATCATGCTGCTCTCGGTCGCGGTCTGGGCCGGCAATAGCGGCGATATCGACCCGACGACGCGCGACTTCTTCCACTGGCTCTCGGCGCTGATCGCCCTGCCGACCGCGGCCTATGCCGGCCGGCCCTTCTTCGAGAGCGCGCTGCGCGCCTTGAAGGCCGGGGCCGTCAACATGGACGTGCCGATCACCATCGGCGTCGTGCTGGCGCTCGCCATGTCCGTCGCCGAGACCTGGACCCACGGCCGCCACGCTTATTTCGACGGCGTTGTGATGCTGCTCTTCTTCCTGCTGATCGGGCGCTATCTCGACC
>NZ_JAELTI010000164.1 GCF_016428755.1 Allobosea sp. ASV33 | reverse complement strand
TGCGGAACTTCCACCACATCAACTGCCATTGCGAGGCGAGGTAGACCCGCTCCTGCTCCGGCGTCATCGACTCGGTGGCATAGGGCTCGAACGGCGCCGTCGAGACCTCGTGGGGCAGGGCTGCGCCATCCGGCGGCAGGTGGGAGAGCGTGGTCGCCTTCACTTGGTCGCGGCTCCCTGGAGGCGGATGCGCGGATCGAGGATGGCGAGCGCGATGTCCGAGATCAGCACGCCGATCACGGTCAGGAAGGAGAGGAACATCAGGAACGAGCCGGCGAGATACATATCCTGGCTCTGCAGGGCGCGGATCAGCAGCGGGCCGGTGGTCTGCAGCGAGAGCACGATGGCAACGACCTCGGCGCCCGAGACGATCGAGGGCAGGATGTCGCCGATATCCGAGATGAAGAAGTTGAGCGAGAGGCGCAACGGGTATTTCCGCAGCGCCTTGCCCGGCGGCAGGCCCTTGGCGCGGGCGGTGACGTAATACTGCTTCTGCAACTCGTCGAGGAGGTTCGCGCGCAGCGCCCGGATCATGCCGGCGGTGCCGCCGGCGCCGATGATGATGACGGGAATCCAAAGGTGCTCGAGCACCGACTTGAGCTTGGCCCAGCTCATCGGCTGGTTGAGATAAGCGGGGTCGACGAGGCCGCCGATCGAGGTGCCGAACCAGATATTGGCGAAATACATGAAGACCAGCGCCAGCAGGAAATGCGGGATGGCGAGCCCGACAAGACCGAGGAAGGTGAGGCCGTAATCGCCCCAGCTATACTGGTGCGTGGCCGAATAGATGCCGATCGGGAAGGCGACGATCCAGGTGAAGATGATGGTGGCGAAGGAGACCATCATCGTCAGGATGAGGCGATCGCCGACGATCTCGCGCACCGGGCGCTGGTACTCGAAGGAGTAGCCCATGTCGCCCTGGAGCAGGCCCGCCACCCAGTAGACGTAGCGTTCCACCGGCGGCTTGTCGAAGCCGTATTCCTTCTTCAGGAATTCGATGCGGCTCATGTCCGCCTTCTCGCCCTGGGCCTGCATCTCGGCCGCGAGCGTCTCGAAATAATCGCCCTCGGGCAGGTTGATCACGGTGAAGATCAGCGCGCTGGTGACGATCAGCGTCGGGATCATGATCAGGATGCGCTTGAGGATGTAGCGGATCAGCACGGGTCAGGCCTTGGGCGCTTGCTGAGCGGTGTCTTGCCGGTCGAACCAGAAGGTGTCGGGCATGTAACGGCCGATGAAGGCGCCGGGTTCGAAACTGTAGAGACCGACGTCGGGGACGTTGCGCATGTCCTTGGAGACGACGATCGGCTGCAGCGTGCTGTTGATCACGCCGATGGTGTAGAGCTGCTCGGCATTGATCGCCAGCATCTTGTGCCAGACGGCCCGGCGCTGGTCGCGGGTCGAGCTCACGCGCCATTCCTCGTAGAGCCGCACGAGCTCGTTGACCTCGGCCAAGGCGGGGCGCTCGCCCTCGCGGCCGCTGGTCTCGACGAACTGGCCCCAGCGCGGCCACTGGAACTGCGCCGAGGAGGTCGGCGCCAGCGCGTCCGGCTCCATGTCCGAGGTGACGAGCGCGTTGTCCATACCGGCCCAGGCCGACATGATCGTCTGACCGGCGGTGATGCGGCGGCGGAACACGTCGCGCTGGGTCGAGCGCGGGTAGATCTTGATGCCGACGTCGAAGAGATCCTGCTTGAGCAGGTCGAGGATGTCGGTCTCCTCGGTGTTCTCGCCGGCGGTCTCGACGGTGAATTCCAGCCGGCGCCCGTCCGGCAGTAGGCGGATGCCGTCGTCGTCGCGCTTGGTCAGGCCCATCTCGTCGAGCAGGCGGTTGGCCAGCGCCGGGTCGTGCTGGGTCCAGAGCTGCGCGAGCTTGGCGTCATATAGCGGGCTTTCCGGCAGCGCGGTATTGCCGCTCTCGCGCGCCAGCCCGAAGAAGATGACCTTGTTGACGTCCTTGCGGTTGATCGCGACCGAGAGCGCCTGCCGGTAGCGGAGATCGCGGTTGAGATCGCGCCAGACCGGGTCGATGGCGTTGAGGTTGGGCATCAGGGCGAAATAGGCGCCTTCCGCCCGCCGCCACAGCTTGACGTCGAAATTCATCCGCTTCGAGGCTTCCTTCAGGAAGGTGTAGTTGTCGAAGCGGATATAGCGGGCCTGGAGATCGGCTTCCCCGGCCGCGGCCTTGGCCGGCACGAGCGAGCTGGTGCCGATCGTCAGCGTCACCTGGTCGGCATAGGGCAACTGGCGGCCGTTCCTGTCGACGCGGTGGAAATAGGCATTGCGCTCGAAGACGAACTGCTCGGCCGGCAGGGCCGTCGTGTTGCGCCAGGGCTCCAGGGTCGGCAGCTTCGGGTTCTCCGGCCGGTACATGCGCGAGAGCCGCTCGTGCAGCGCGCCCCAATCGCGCACGCGGTTCTCCTTCACCCGCTGGGCCAGCTCCGTCTTGGGCGCATGGCGCTCGTGGAACTGCTTGAGATAGGCGGAGGGCATGAAGATATAGGTCGGCTGTGCGCCCGCCAGGGCCGGCAGGAAGATCGGGTTCGGCGTCTTCCAGCTATAGCGGATCTCCGTCTCGCTCAGCACCTCGAACACGGGCAGTTCATTGGCGGAGAACAGGGCCTGGGGCGGGCCGCCCGGCGAGAGCCGCTTGTTGTTGGCGACGTCCTCCCACCAGTAGCGGAAATCCTCGGAGGTGAAGGGCGATCCGTCCGACCAGCGATGGCCCTGGCGCAGCTTGAGCGTGAAGACGCGGCCGTCCTCGACGTCGCAGCTCTCGAGCAGGTCCGGCACGAGCTCCAGCTTGTCGTCATAGACCATCAGGCGGGTATAGCCGTAGAGCGTCATCATGCGGATGTCGCGCTGGTCGCCCATCAGCATGCGGATATTGCCGCCATGGCGGCCAGGCTGGCGGCCGAGCGCCTCCAGGTCGATGACGCGCGGATTGACGGGCAGACGCTCGGCGAGCGGCGGCAGCGCCCCGGCGGTGATCCGGTCCGCGAAGAAAGGGCTGTCGATCGCCGTGCCGGAGAAGGGCGCCGCCTGCGAGAGGCGTGGTAGGCTTAGGCCCGCGACAGCGGCAGAGCCGAGCAGCAGCGCGGTGCGGCGGGTCGGGGGCATGCGGCGCTGCGTCATGGCACCAGCTCCCGGATATCGGCATTGGGCCTGGCCAGCACGTAATGGCCATCGCCGAGCGGCAGATGCGCCAGCGCCGCCTCGTCCGGCCCCGTCTTGAAGGCCTGGTCCCAATGGCTGTCGTCGGAGGCGCCGCCGGGCGCGGCCAGCTTGAAGTCGAGCGGGCGGTCGAGATCGGCGAAGGGCACGGAGCGCAGCAGCGCCCTGGTATAGGGATGGGCGGGGCGGGTGAAGAGGGCGTGGCGCGGCGCGAGCTCGACGATCCGGCCATTGGCCATGACCGCGATGCGGTCCGCCATGTAGTTCACCACGGCGAGATTGTGCGAGATGAACAGGAAGGTCAGGCCGCGCTCGGCCTGCAGGTCCTTGAGCAGGTTGAGGATCTGCGCCTGCACGGAGACGTCGAGCGCCGAGACCGGCTCGTCGCAGATGATCAATTCGGGATCGAGCGCGAGCGCGCGGGCGATGCCGATGCGCTGGCGCTGGCCGCCCGAGAAGGAATGCGGGTAGCGGTTCAGGAAGCGGACATCGAGCCCGACATCCTGCATCAGCGCCCGCACCCGCTCGTCCTGCTCGGCCGGGTCGCCTCTGCCGTGGATGACCAGCGGCTCGCGCAGGATGTTCATCACGGTCATGCGTGGCGACAGCGACGAGACCGGATCCTGGAAGATCATCTGGACGCGCGGGCGGAAATGGCGGAGGTCCTCGCCCCGCAGCTTGAGCACGTCGACCCGCTCGCGGCCGTCGTCGAAGATCACCTCGCCGGAATCCGGGGTGACCGCGCGCATGACGATCTTGCTGACGGTGGTCTTGCCGCAGCCGCTCTCGCCGACAAGGCCGAGACATTCGCCGCGCCTGATGTCGAAGCCGACATCGTCGACGGCCTTGACGCTGGTCTGGCTGCCCTTGCCGAAGAAGCTGCGCGAGCCGGTGACATAGGTCTTGTGAAGGCCGCGGACGCTGAGCAGCGGAGCGGCGTCGGCCGCTGGCTTCGGCGGGGGCGCGGCCACGACCGGGCGCGGGCGCGCCTCGCGCAGGGCGACCAGCCGCTCGCCGTCCTGCATGTCGAAATGCGGGGAGGCGTCGAGCAGGGCCTTGAGATAGGGGTGGCGCGGGCGGCGGAAGATATCCTCGACCGGGCCGCGCTCCATGATCTCGCCGTGGAAGATCACCACCACTTCGTCGGCCATGTTGGCGACGACGCCGAGATCGTGGGTGATGAGCAGGATCGCCATGCCCATCTCGGCCTGGAGATCGCGCATCAGATCGAGCACCTGGGCCTGGATGGTGACGTCGAGCGCGGTCGTCGGCTCGTCGGCGATCAGCAGGGCCGGCTGGCAGATCAGCGCCATGGCGAGCATGGCGCGCTGGCGCAGGCCGCCGGACAGCTCGAAGGAATAGAGGCCGAAGGCGCGCTTCGGGTCCTTGAAGCCGACCCGCTTCAGCATCGCCTCGATCAGATCGCGGGCCTCGGCCTTCGGCATCGGCCGGTGCAGGAGCAGCGCCTCCTCGATCTGGTTGCCGATGGTGTGGACCGGCGAGAGCGAGGACATCGGCTCCTGGAAGATCATGCCGATCCGCCCGCCGCGCAGCGCCCGGATGCCCACGCCCTCGGCCGGCAGGGTCGCGATGTCGACGACGGTCTCGGGGGATTGCGGATCGCGAAACAGGATCTCGCCGCCGGTGATGCCGCCGGCGCGGGGCAGAAGGCCCATGATGGCCTGGGAGATCACCGATTTGCCTGAGCCGGATTCGCCGACGAGCGCGACGGTCTTGCCGGCGGGAACGCGCAGGCTGACACCCTTCACGACGTCACGGGCGAGGCCGTGGATGGTGAAGCCGATACGCAGGTCGCTGATGCGCAGGATATCCATGGTCTTAAGCGGTGCGTCCCCGGAGCTTCTAAGGCTCCTTGCCTGTCCTCGGGTCACTAGACGTCGAAAGCGGTAACTTGCCAATCGCTTTCGACGCTTGTGGTTCCGCCGGGCATTGCCCGATGCGGATGACATCGCTGCAACGCGGCCCGCGCCGGAAGTCGTCGTAGCTGATGCTCCAGGGCAGGGGCGCCGGGGCGCGGTAAGGTCCCATCTTGAAGTACTGGTTGTGGTCGAGACCCGGGCCGCTATGCCCGATATGGCCCTGAACGGTCACGACGGGAACGCCGTCCGCGATGATCTCGATCAGGCCGTCGCCATCGGGACCGGGCTGCGAGCGGACCACGAAATCGATCCAGCCCTGCTGCGCGGAGGGCAGGTCGGCATGGGCCGTGACCCGGATTCCCGGCGCACAGGCGTTGAAATAGCTCGGGTAATTCTCGCGGGTCGCGCCGCTTTCCAACGCGACGAGCGCGCGGGTCTGGCGGGTCTCGGGGCGGTCCAGCACGAGCGCTTCGCCCGGAAGGCAGCCGGCCGGACGCTCGCTGCCGCCGATCGGATAGGATGGAATCCGGTCGGTCTCGACGGTGACGCCGAGGCGGCCGCGATAGAGGCGCAGTGCCAGGAAGGGCGAATAGTCGCCTGCGGCGCCGGGGATGATCTCGCGCTTCCATTGGGCGATCACATATCTGCGATCATCCTGGGGGAGCGGGTCGTCGAGGCGCAGGGCGAAGCCGTACCAGACGGTGCTGTCATAGGAGGCGAGCACCTCCGGGCGTTCCCAGACCTCCGCCCGCTCGCTGCACTCGACCGCATGCGGCAGGCAGGAGGGCATGGCGATCAGGGTCAGCGCGCCGCTGCCGCTGTAGGGCGCGGTCTTGCCGAAAACCACGCGCCCGAAGCGCTGCTCGGGATTGTTCTTGTAGAAAAGCCCGCCCTCCGGCGCGAAATCGCCCTGCTCGAAACCGTCGCGCAGGATGCGCTGCGCGGGATCGGTGCCAGTCTCTGCCCGCCCGGGCGCAAAGTGCACGCCGGCGAGGCCGAGGGCGGCCATGCAAAAGAGCGCTCCCGAAGCGACGACCCTCTTCACGGCTCCCCCGAAAATCACCGGTCCTCCCAAC
>NZ_JAELTI010000162.1 GCF_016428755.1 Allobosea sp. ASV33 | reverse complement strand
GCATAGAAGCGCTGCGGTCAACGCTTGCCGGATCGCAAATATAGCCGGTTGGCGCCCCTGCCTTCACATCGCAGCCGTGCCGATCTGCCGGAAAGCGGACATTGGCAATGTCGGCTAGGCGCCAGCTTCGGCTGCTCGTCTAATCGCACGGCCTGGAAGCGAACGTTGCAGATATCGAAAAGCGCCAACCAGATCCGGTGCCCACCCCTACCCTAAGCAAGCACCGGCTCAGCCGGCACTGTCCGCCCCCCGGGCCCGGCACGGTAGTTGCGGAAGCTCTTTGCCTTAACTGCGGCACTTTCAACTTAAACACCACAGTGATTACACCCAATTGTTTCAATTGGTTATGTTACGATTTGAGGAGCGTTGCGGCAAACTTCCCCTTTCCCCACACCAGCGACGATCCGGAGATTGCTATGAGACCGCGTGATCGTTCGCGGGCATGACCTCACCACCCAGGAGACAGCCGACCGGGCGGCCGTCGGCGAAGCCGATCCTGACCCGGATTTCCGAAAGCGCGTTCATCGCCCGGCCCTGCAGGATGGTGATGCGGCCGCTGTCGTGGGGAACGAGATCGTTCTTGAGCAGGCCGAAGACCAGCGCCGCCGCGGCGATGCCGGTCGCGGCATCTTCGGGATAGCCGGAGGATTTCGGGAACTGCCGCGCCTCGAAGCGCCGCTCGGCCTGATCGGCGACGGCATAGGGATAGAGCCCGGTCGAAGCGATACGCTCGCAGCATTTCTCCGTGAGCGCCATCTCGGTCGCCAGCGCCTGAAGATGCGCGACGCTCTTCATCGGGATCAGCGTCTTGACGCGCGAGGTCACCGCATTCTGGATCGGCAGGTCGAGCAGGTGGCTGCGCGCAATCCGGAGCGTCGCGAGCACGTCCTCCTCCTGCGCGCGCGTCAGGTCGACGACCTTGCCGACCGGCTGGCTGATCTCGACCGACGGGTTCTCTGACGCGCGGTTCTCGACATAGCCGGTGACCGGGCCGCTGCGCGTCTCGATCCGCATCTGCTCGGCATCGAGGCGGCCGGCCGTCGCCAGGCACCAGAGCGCGCCGATCGTGGCATGGCCGCACATCTCCATCTCGTGGCGCGGCACCCAGAAGCGGAAGGTGAAATCGGAATCGGTGCCGGAGGGCGGCCGGACGAAGCCGGATTCGTGACCATAGCGGGCCGCGATCGCCCGCATGTCCTCATCCTGCAACGCAGCCGCATCAATCACGATCGGACAGGGATTGCCGCCCTGGCCCTGATGCGTGAACACATTGACCATCCTGATCCCGTCTCGCGCCATAGCCGTGCCCTGTCCGTCGAAGTCGCAATTGCATGCCCCCTTGCCGGGGCAGCAACGGCTTGGCAGCAAACCGCTTGCCTCGCAACAAACCGGCGCGATCAGGCCGCCGCCGCAGCCTCGCGGCGCGAGACATGGGCGATCGCGGCGCGCAGATCATCCAGCGTTGCGTCGGCGCCGACGCAGCGCTCGGCGAGATGGCGGCGGAACATCCGCGCGCCGGGCCGGCCCGGAAACAGGCCGACGAGATGGCGGGTGAAGGCATGCACGCGCCCGCCCCTTGCGAGATGGGCGGCGATGTATGGCTCCAGCGCCTCCAACATAGCGAAGGCATCGACCACCGGCGCCTCCCGGCCGAAGAGCAGAGGGTCGACCTGGAGCAGGATCTCCGGGTTCTGATAGGCCTCGCGGCCGATCATCACGCCGTCGAGCTTTTCCAGATGAGCCGGCCATTCGGCGGGAGCTTTGATGCCGCCGTTGATCGCGATCGGCAAATCGGGGTTGGCGACCTTCAGGCGATAAGCGCGCTCGTAGTCGAGCGGCGGGATCTCGCGATTCTCCTTCGGCGAGAGCCCCTGCAGCCAGGCCTTGCGGGCATGGACGATCAGCGCATCGACGCCGGCCGCGCGCACTGAGGCGGTCAGCGCATCGAGCGCCGCTTCCGGGTCCTGGTCGTCGACGCCGATCCGGCACTTCACCGTGACCGGGATCGAGACCGCCGCCTTCATCGCCGCGACGCAATCGCCGACCAGCGCCGGCTCGCGCATCAGGCAGGCGCCGAAGGCCCCGCCCTGCACACGATCCGAGGGGCAGCCGCAGTTCAGGTTGATCTCGTCATAGCCGAAATCGGCACCGATCTTCGCGGCTTCCGCCAGGAGCTTCGGATCGTTGCCGCCGAGCTGGAGCGCGACGGGATGCTCCACGGCATCGAAACCGATCAGGCGGTCGCGGTCGCCACGGATCACGGCCTGCGCCGTCACCATCTCGGTATAGAGCAGCGCGTGGCGGGACATCAGGCGGTGGATGACGCGGCAATGCCGGTCCGTCCAATCCATCATCGGCGCCACGGAGAAGCGCCAGAAGCTCGCCTCGCTGCGATTTGCGGTTGTCTGGATAGCCATGCTCAACGTGGGTGGCCCGGGGGTGCCTTGGTCGGTGTTGTCTTCTCGCCGCTCCAGGCGATCGTGCCGTCGACCGAAGCCGAAACGACGAAACTGCGGCGTATATGGCGCAAATCCCCGGGATAGGCGAGAGGGGGCCCGAGAATTCCGATTCGGGCGGGCCTGCGCTGGTCCTGCCACATGGCGAGCAGGCCATGGAACCGCGCCGCCGGCCCGCGGTTGAAAGGACCAGAAGGTCGTGCGTCGCGGGGCCTCCCAAATGGCAACGATCCCGAAATGGCGGATACAACATTGGTCGACACACCGCCCGTTTCGCGGCGCTCCCGCATGCGCCAGTTCTTTCGCATCGCATCGCGCTATTGGCGCGGGAAGGCGCGCTGGCGCGCCTGGGCGCTCACGGTCACAGTCCTCGCCTTCATCGCGGCGCAGACCGCCGCCGCCGTCGGCATCAATCGCTGGAACCGCTGGTTCTTCGATGCGCTTGAGAAGCGCGATGTCGCAGCCGTCTGGGCGACGACAGGCTGGCTGCCGTTCCTGCTGGTGGCCTCGGCCCTCTCGGTCTCCGGCCTCGTCGTCAGTCGCATGCTGCTGCAGGTGCGCTGGCGCGAGAACCTGACGCGCCGCCTCTCCGGCTGGTGGATCGCGGACCAGCGCTATTATCGCCTGGGCTTCCTGTCGAAGAAGATGACGGCGCCGGAATACCGGATCGCCGAGGATGCCCGCCTCGCCATCGAGCCGCTGGTCGAGCTCGCGATCGGCCTGATCACCGCCTTCGTCACGGCCGCGACCTTCGCCGCGATCCTCTGGCAGGTCGCGGGCTCCGCCGAGTTCACGCTTGGCGGCGCCACGTTCGTGATCCCCAGCTACATGGCGGTCGCGGCGGTTGTCTATGCCACGGTCGCCTCGCTCGCGGCTTACCTCGCGGGCCGCCCGCTCGTCGCGCGTGTCGCCCACAAGAACGAGATGGAGGCGCAGTTCCGCGCCGAGATGACCCGGCTGCGCGAGAATGCGGAGAGCATTGCGCTGATCAAGGGCGATGCCGACGAGCGCAGCTCTGCCGGGGAAGGCTATCGACGCGTCGTCGCCGCCTGGCTCGGGATCGTGCGCCAGCAAGGCATCATCGCCCTGGTGCTCAATACCAACGGCGCGCTTTTCCCGATCGTCCCGCTCCTTCTGATCGCGCCGAAATTCCTGGCCGGCGCGATCACGCTCGGCGCCGTCGTGCAGGTCGTCGCGGCGTTCAGCGCTGTCCAGGCCGCCTTGATCTGGTTCGTCGACAATTTCGTGCGGCTGGCCGAATGGTTCGCCTCGGTCACGCGCGTCGACGAGCTGGTGGAGGAGCTGGAAGCTCTGGATATCGGCACGATCATGGAGAAGGACGAGCGGATCGTGCTCGGCGAAAGCGAAGACGACGCGATCCATCTCGAGAACCTGTCGATCGCCCATAGCAACGGGCGCGTCGTGGTCGCCGATGCCACCGTCACCATCGCGCAAGGCGCGAAGGCGCTGATCGCGGGCGAGAGCGGCTCCGGCAAGAGCACGCTGATCCGGGCGCTCGCCGGCATCTGGCCTTGGGGCTCCGGCTCGATCCGCGTGCCATCCGGCCAGACCATCGCCTTCGTGCCACAGAAACCCTATCTTCCGAAGGGAACCTTGCGCACGATCCTGCTCTATCCGGATTCCGACCGTGCCGTGGCGGACGAGGCGATCCTCGCGGCCCTGCAGCGCTGCGGCCTGGGCTATCTCGCCAAGAAGCTCGACGCGGAGGAGGACGATTGGGATCGCGCCCTGTCCGGCGGCGAGCGCCAGCGCGTCGCCTTCGTGCGCCTCCTGCTGCAAAAGCCCGACATCATCGTGATGGACGAGGCGACCTCGGCGCTCGACGAGGGTAGCCAGGCTTCACTGCTGGGCCTGTTCGACGAGGAACTCGCCGCGGCGACGCTGATCAGCGTCGGCCACCGTCCGGGCCTCGAAGATTATCACGACCAGAAGATCACGCTGGAGCGCCGGCCGGCCGGCGCGCACATGACGTCGAGGCGCATGCGGAAATCGCTCTGGCGGCTTTTCAAAAGCCGCAGCGCCGACAACGAGGACGAGCGGCAGGACGTCGAGAGAGTGTGACGGCGGCGCTCGCGAGGAGCGCCGCCGCAATCGTCACTTCTTGGCGCGGGCGACGATCTGCGTCGGGTTGACGAAGCGCAGCGCGATGATGAGCCAGATCAGCGTGGTGATCATGTAGATCACCGCCATGGCGTCGATCGACTGCACCGCGCGGACACCGGCGGCGAAGACCGCGTAGTAGAGCGCGACGACGAGCGTCTGGCTGGTCGGCCCGGCCGTCAGGAAGGTCAGCTCGAACATGGCGAGCGTCCTGACGAGCACCAGCAGCAAGGCCGCGAGGATGCCGGGCATCAGCAGCGGCAGCAGCACATGCACGAAGAGCTTGAAGGTGTTGGCGCCGAAGACGCGCGCGGCCGACTCGATCTTGGTGTCGATCTGCTCGATGAACGGGATCATCACCAGGATAACGAAGGGCACGGTCGGCACCAGGTTCGCCAGCACGACGCCCGACATTTGGCCGGCGAAGCCGGTCTGGTAGAGCACCGTCGCCAGCGGGATGCCGAAGGTGATCGGCGGCACCAGGAGCGGCAGCAGGAAGAGCAGCATGACGAGCTTCTTGCCCGGGAAATCGCGCCGCGCCAGCGCATAGGCCGCGGGCACGCCGATCAGGCCGGAGAGCGCCACCACCAGGAAGACGATCTGGAAGGTAACGAGCAGCACGTCATAGAGCTGGAATTCCGACCAGGCGGCCGAATACCAGCGCGTCGTCCAGCCGGCCGGCAGCCAGGTGCCGAGCCAGCGCGTCGAGAAGGACGAGGTCACCACCGTCGCGATCATCGCGAAGAGGTTGACGATGAAGAAGCCGATCAGCGTCCAGTTGGCGGCCGCCCAGAGCTTCGTCGAGAGACGGGTGTCCTTGACCATGGCTCAGCCCTTTCCGCCGCCGGCAGGGCCGCGATACAGAAGGCCGCGCGCGGCCAGGACCACGACGACGATGGCGAGCTGCACCACGCCCATGATCATCGCGACGGCCGAAGCCATGGAGTAGTCGTATTCCTCGAAGGCCGCCTGATAGGCCGCGATCGAGATGACGCGGGTCGGACCCGAGGGCGCGCCGAGCAGCACCGCCGAGGGGAAGACCGAGAAGGCCTGTACGAAGCTCAGGCAGAAGGTGATCGCGAGGCCGGGCAGCAAGAGCGGCAACAGGATGTGCTTGAAGCGCTCCCAGGGACCTGCGCCCAACGTCGCGCCGGCATTCTCCAGCGCCGGATCGATGCCGGACAGGTAGGAGAGCGTCAGCAGGAAGGTGAAAGGGAAGCCGGTGATGACCAGCGAGAGCATCACGCCCCAGTAATTATGCAGCAGCTTCACCGGTGTGGAGATGATGCCCGCCGTCATCAGCACGCGGTTGAACCAACCCTGCGGCCCGAGATAGTTCAGCAGCCCCTCGGCGACCAGGACGGTACCGAGCGTGATCGGGATCACCAGGATCGTGGTCAGCAGGCGCTGGTTCTGCATCAGCCGGACGCGGAAGGCGATCGGGATCGCCAGCAGCAGCGTCGCGACCGTCACAGGCAAGGCGAGCCAGAGCGTCGTCGCGATCGTCCCGTAGAGGAAGCGATCCGAGAAGAAGCGCTGGTAATTGGCGAACATGCCGCCCTGCTTCGGCTCGAAGGAGAGCACGAGCCCGTAGAGGAACGGGTAAATGAACAGCGCCAGCAGGAACAGGATTGCGGGCACGACTAGCAGCGTCAGCCCGTCCAGTCCGCGCGCCGCCAGCCGCTGCTTCAGCGGGATGGAGGAGATGTCCGTGCTCACGCCGCCCCTCCATAGACGAGGACGCGGTCGGGCTCGGCGGCGAGCGTCACCGTCTCGCCGGGGCTGAGCTTGTCATGGGCGAGGAAGGACAGGTCCGTGCCATCGGCCATGCGGGCGAAGCCGACGAACTCGCGGCCGCGGAACTCGGTCGAGACGACCTGCGCCTTGAGGCC
>NZ_JAELTI010000161.1 GCF_016428755.1 Allobosea sp. ASV33 | reverse complement strand
GGCCATGCCCGCATCGACGTCACCGGCGTCGAGGCGATGCTGCGCACCCGCTACACCGCCGACACGCTGCGCGCACTGAAGCGGCGCTGCCCCGGCGTGAACTTCGTCTGGATCATGGGCTCCGACAATCTCGCCGGCTTCCATCGCTGGAACGAATGGCGCGCCATTGCCCGGATGATGCCGATCGCGATCATCGATCGGCCGGGCTCGACCCACAGCGCCATGGCCTCGCCCGCCGCCAACTGGCTCTCGCGCTGGCGCCTGCCCGAGAACCGGGCCGCGAGCCTGCCGCGCATGAAGCCTCCC
This sequence comes from Allobosea sp. ASV33, assembly GCF_016428755.1. GTDB lineage: Bacteria > Pseudomonadota > Alphaproteobacteria > Rhizobiales > Beijerinckiaceae > Allobosea. Next base: position 6,199 of record NZ_JAELTI010000161.1, on the reverse strand, counting down.
GCCTGGGTCTTCCTGCACGGCAAGCGCTCGACGTTATCCTCCACGATGCTGCGCAAGCGGGCCGGCCACGATTGAATTCCGGGGCTTCCCGGCTTATTTTGAGCCATCGCGCCAACGCGCATCAGGATCGAGAGGATACGTCACTGACCCGTCAAACCCTTGGTGAAGCCGAGCCGAAGCCGCTTCCCCAGGCTGCCGTCGCGGAGAATCCTTCTGCCGACAGCATCGCGCTCGCCCAGCGTGTCCTCGAGGACATGAAGGCCGAGGACATCACGGTGATCGACCTCGTTGGCAAGACGTCTCTCGCCGACGCGATGATCATCGCCTCGGGCAACGTCAACCGCCATGTCGCCGCCATCTCGGATGCCCTGATCGAAGCCCTGAAAGCTTCCGGACTGCCCACGCCCAACGTCGAGGGCATGCCTGCCTGCGACTGGGTGCTGATCGATACCGGCGACATCATCATCCACGTCTTCCGGCCCGAAGTGCGCCAGTTCTACAATCTCGAGAAGATGTGGGGCACCGACCGGCCGAACGAACGCCTCGATAGCTGACGTCGTCCCCGGATGCGGCTCGCGGTCATCGCCGTCGGCCGGCTCAAGGACGGGCCGGAGCGGGAGCTCTGCGAGCGCTATCGTGAGCGCGGAGTCGCGCTCGGCCGCGGCATCGGCCTCAGTGGTCCCGACATCGTCGAGATCGCCGAGGGCCGGGGCCGCCGCGCCGATGAACGCAAGCGCGAGGAGGCGCAGGCCATCCTCGCAAAAGCCCAGCCCGGCCTGATAATCGCGCTGGACGAGCGCGGCCGCGCCCTTGGCAGCGAAGCCTTCGCAGCCCGCCTCGCCGCCGCCCGCGATTCCGGCACCGGCCATGCCAGCCTGATCATCGGCGGCGCCGACGGGCTGAGCGAGGACATCCGCGACAAGGCCGACATCACCCTCGCCTTCGGCGCCCTGACGATCCCGCACCAGATCGTGCGCGCGCTCGTGCTCGAACAGCTCTATCGCGCGATGACGATCATCTCCGGCCACCCCTATCATCGCGTATGAGCTTGCTGATTCGCCCCGGACTGCGCGGCCTGTGCCTTGCCGCCCTGCTGGCGGCCTCGTTCGGAGCGCGTGCCCAGACGCCCCAGCCCGATCCGGAAGCGCTGCAGCGCGAGGCGATGCAGAAGCTCGTCGAGAAGCAGGCGCGCGAGAGCGAGCTCAAGGCGATCGAACAGCGCCTTGCCGGCAATACCGAAGCCCGCGCGGCGCTCGAGGAAGAAATCGCGGCGATCCGGGCCGATCGCGCCGCACTCAACAAGGCTCTGCTCGACACCACCGCGAAAACCCAGGCCGCCGAAGAGCGGCTCGGCGGGCTGGAGACGCGGCTTGCCCTGCTGCAATCCAGCGAGGCCGCGATTCGCCGCTCGCTCGACGGCCGGCGCAACCTGATCGCCGAGGTCTTGGCAGCCTTGCAGCGCATCGGCCGGCGCCCGCCGCCTGCCGTGCTGGTCCGTCCCGAGGACATCCTGGAAGCCGTGCGCGCCTCGATGCTGCTCGGCGCCGTCGTCCCCGATCTCCGGCAGGAGGTCGAGATTCTCAGCACCGACCTCGCCGAACTCGTCCGCCTGCGTGACGGCATCGCCACCGAAAAGGGCAAGATCGGCTCCGAAATGGAGCAGATCGCGGCCGAGCGCCAGCGCCTGGCCTCCCTGATCGAGGCGCGGCGCGAGCGTGAGACGAGCGCTGCCAAGGATGTCGAGCAACAGGCCGCGCTCGGCAAGGAACTCGCCGGCCAGGCCCGCTCGATGCGGGATTTCGTCGAAAAGATCGAGAAGGAGATTTCGGTCACCAACAAGGCGGCCGATGCCGCCCGGCACGCGATCGAGCAGGAGACGCGCGATCAGCGCGAGCGCATGACGGCGCTGGCCTTCAAGGACCCGGCGCGGCTGGCCCCCAAGATCGCCTTCGCGGAGGCCAAGGGCCTGCTTTCCCTGCCGGTGGCCGGATCACGATTGCGTGGTTTCGGCGATCCCGACGGCGCCGGCGGCACCATTCGCGGGATTTCTTTGGAAACGCGCGCCAACGCCCTAGTTTCGGCGCCTTCGGACGCTTGGGTGGTGTATGCGGGGCCGTTCCGCTCGTTCGGGCAACTCTTGATCCTGAACGCGGGCGGAGGCTACTACATCCTGCTGGCCGGCATGCAGCGGATCGATGTCGCGCTCAATCAGTTCGTGCTGGCGGGAGAGCCGGTTGCGGCGATGGGCGAAACATCGGAAGCTGCCGCTACGACGGTAGGGGTGGGAACCGGGCAGCCGGTTCTGTATATCGAATTCAGGAAAGACGGCGTCTCGATCGATCCGACGCCGTGGTGGACGAAATCGCAAGGCGAAAAGGTTCGCGGATGATGCGCAAGGTTTCCCTCGTTCTCGCCGGCGCCATCATGGGCGCGGGCCTGACCGGACTGGCCACACAGACCAGGCTGCTCTCCTCGACCAGCGCGGTGGCGGCCTCGGCCGAGGTCTACCGCAGCCTCAACCTGTTCGGTGACATCTTCGAGAAGATCCGCACCGACTATGTCGACAAGCCCGACGAGCAGAAGCTGATCGAGGCCGCCATCAACGGCATGGTCTCTTCGCTCGACCCGCACTCCTCCTATCTGGACGCCAAGTCCTTCCGCGACATGGACACCGACATGCGCGGCCAGTTCGGCGGGCTCGGCATCGAGGTGACGATGGAGGACGGCGTCCTCAAGGTCGCCAAGCCGATCAAGGATACGCCCGCCTCCAAGGCCGGCATCCTCGCCAACGACATCATCAAGCAGATCGACGGCGCCGAGGTGAAGGGCCTGTCCCTGACCCAGGCGGTCGAGAAGATGCGCGGGCTGATCAACACCCAGGTCACGCTCAAGATCGACCGCCCCGGCAAGACCGAGCCGCTCGAATTCACCCTGACCCGTTCGACCATCGTCGTGCCGGCCGTCGAGGAGCGCGTCGAGGGCGATATCGGCTATATCCGCATCGGCACCTTCTCCGAGCAGACCTATGACGGCCTGCGTAAGGCGATCGAGAAGACGACCAGTGAGATCGGGGCCGACAAGCTCAAGGGCTACATCATCGATCTCCGCAACAACCGCGGCGGGCGCCTCGACCAGTCCGTGCTGGTCTCGGATGCCTTCCTGGAGCGTGGCAAGATCGTCTCGACCCGCGGCCGCAATGCCGAGGAGACCCAGGTCTTCAACGCCAAGTCCGGCGATCTGACCAAGGGCAAGCCGGTCGTCGTGCTGATCAATGGCTCCTCGGCCTCGGCGGCCGAGATCGTCGCCGGCGCCCTGCAGGACCACAAGCGCGCGGTCGTGATGGGCACGCGCTCCTTCGGCAAGGGCTCGGTCCAGACCGTGATCCCGCTCGGCTCGAATGGCGGCCTGCGCCTGACCACGGCGCGCTACTACACGCCGTCGGGCAACTCGATCCAGGCCAAGGGCATCACGCCGGACATCGAGGTCCAGCAGGACATCCCGCAGGAGATCAAGGACAAGCTCGTCGATAACAAGGGCGAAGCTTCGCTGAAGGGCCATCTCAAGGCCGGCGAGGGTGAGGAGCAGTCCGGTTCCAGCTCCTATGTGCCTGCCGACCCGACCAAGGACACCCAGCTCATCGCCGCGCTGAACCAGCTCCGCGGCGTCAAGACGGGTGCCGCGGCCCCGGCGGAGAAGCCGGCCGCTCCGGCGGCGCCCGCCGCGCCCGAGGCGCCCAAGCAGCCGAACTGAGCCCCAGCGGGCTCGAAGTCGAACCCTCCGAAGGGCTGCGTGGGAATGCAGCCCTCATTCCGAGGAGGCCCGAAGGGCCTTCTCGAAAAATGGTCCAGCGGACTTGGGAGCCTCCCGAAGCATCCTTCGAGACGCCATTTCCAACGAAATGGCTCCTCAGGATGAGGGCTGAGACACTTTCCAAACAGACTCCAAGGCGCCAAGACTAACGCGCGGGCTGCTGATTCGGACCCGCGTCGCAACCTCGAGGACGGCCGCTCTCGGCCGGAACGCCGCTGACGGAGCTCAATCGACCGCTCGGCCAGGATCGCCCGGCGGCCTCTGGCAGGCCCTGGGGACGCTGGCTCGCGACGGCGGCGGCCGGATGCGTCGGCGCGGCCGTCCTGAGCCTCATGCTGACGGTGGCGCTGCGTCGCGATCCCGATGGCGGCGAGCCGATGGCCGTGGCCTCGATCGAGAAGCGCGCCGCGCCCGTCCCCTCGGCTTCCGCAGCGCCGGGAACGGTCCCGGCAACCCCGCAAGGCCCGGCCAGTGCCGCGCAGCTCGAACACAGCGCAGGGGTGACCGTGACCCGCGCCGGCGAGGATGCGCCGGAGGCGATCGTCATCACCATTCCCGACGAGACCCGCACCATCAAGCTCGCGACGGCGCCCGACAATCGCCTCGTCGAGCGCTCGCGCTACGGATTGCTGCCGAAGGTCGGCCCCGAAGGCGCGACGCCGGCCAAGATCTATGCCCGCCCCCTCGGCGCCGAGCCTTCGGCCAAGCCGGCCGGCCGCATCGCGCTGCTCGTCGGCGGCCTCGGTATCAGCCAGAACGGCACGGCCGATGCGATTGCGAAATTGCCGCCGCCCGTCTCGCTCGCCTTCGCGCCCTATGGCACCGAGCTCGAACGCACCGTCCAGCGCGCCCGCGGCGAAGGCCATGAGGTCTTCCTGCAATTGCCGATGGAGCCTTTCGACTATCCCGACAACGACCCCGGCCCGCATACGTTGCTGACCGGCCCGAAGGCGCCCGACAATATCGACAAGCTTCACTGGGCGCTCGGCCGCTTCACCGGCTATGTCGGCATCGTCAATTTCCTCGGCGGCCGCTTCACGTCGGACGAAGGCGCTCTCTCCCCGGTGCTGCGCGAGCTTGCCGGCCGCGGCCTGATGGTCGTCGACGACGGTTCATCCCCACGCAGCCTGCTCGCCGGATCGGCCGACCGCGCTCGCGTCCCCGCCCTGAAGATCGACCGCGTCATCGACGGCGTCACCCGTGCCGACGCGATCGACAAGGAGCTCGCCGCGCTGGAGAACATCGCCCGCGAGCAAGGCATCGTGATCGCCTCTGCCAGTGCCCTGCCGGTCTCGATCGAGCGGATCAACCGCTGGGCGCAGTCGCTTGAAGCCAAGAAGCTCGTGATCGTTCCCGTGAGCGCCGCCCGCGGCTTCCGCTCGCCCAAGAGCACCGGATCGATCCCGGCCGGGTCGATCAAGTCCACCGGATCGCTGCAATGACCGACAAGGCTCCTGAAGGCTATCGCCCCTGCGTGGGCCTGGCCCTGTTCAACGCCGAGGGCCTCGTCTTCGTCGGCCGGCGCGCCGACAAGACCAAGCGCGAGCATGTCGCACCCGGTCATGCCTGGCAGATGCCGCAGGGCGGCATCGACGAGGGCGAGACGCCGTTGGAAGCCGCACGCCGCGAGCTTGCCGAGGAAACCAGCGTCACCTCCGTCGAGCTCCTGGCGGAAGTACCGGGCTGGCTCGCCTACGACCTGCCCGTCGATATCGGCAAGGAAGCCTGGAAGGGCCGCTGGCGCGGCCAGGCGCAGAGATGGTTCGCTTTCCGCCTCACCGGCTCTGAGGACGAGATCGACATCCTCAACCCCACTGGGGGCCACAAGGCCGAGTTCGATGCCTGGCGCTGGGCCAGGCTCGAGGAGACACCCGACCTGATCATCCCCTTCAAGCGGGATGTCTACCGGGAGGTCGTCAGGCATTTCGCGCCCTTCGCGGGCGGAGCCGTCACGAAGGGTTGAAGGCCTTAGCCCATCGTGTAGACGACGCGGCCGATCCAGTAGAACTGGTAGAGGAGATGCGCGCTGGCGAGCGAGATATGCACCCAGCGTCGCGCCGAGATATAGGCGATCAGGCACAGCGCGAGCCCGATCGGCACTTGCACGAGATAGTCGCCGCTGAGCTGGGTCCAGTGCTCCGTGCCCTTGATCAGCGTATCGACGATATCGAGCAGGAAGGTCGCCGCGAGGAGGCCGAAGAACCAGCGTCGGCGCCGGACGAAGAAATCCTCGTAGCCGGCATATTCCGCGATATTGTCGGGGAAGAGCAGCGCCGAGATCAGATAGAGGACGACGGCATAACCTATCAGGAAGAGATAGACGCCGAAGCTCCAGCTTGGGATGCGCGACAGCCCGAACTCCCACCACCAGAACAGCACGAGTTCGAGG
>NZ_JAELTI010000160.1 GCF_016428755.1 Allobosea sp. ASV33 | reverse complement strand
GTGCAGGCCGAGATCGACACCGCGCTCGGCCGCGCTGAGCCGCTCGTCGGCATCGAGCGCTTCGCATTCTACGATCAGGCGCGGCGGGCTTTCGCGGTGGTACAGGTCGGCGATCCCCGTCCCTATGGCTGCTTCCTGCTGCGCAAGGGCGTCATCGCCGGCGAGCCGGGCTAGCTCACGAACCCTTGGCGACGGCCTGCTTCAACCGCGCGACAGCCTCCGTCGCGCCGGACCGGACGTTGACCTCCAGCGTCGGCGCCTCGCGCTCGATCATTTCGATCAGCGTCTCCGGCGTGATCTCGGCCCGCTGCTGGGTGAGCTTCAGCACGGCATTGGCGATGATGTTCGGCCAGAACGCCGCCCCGCCCTTGGCCAGCCCCTTGGCCTTGCGGCCCTCGAATTCCTGGGCGAGCTGTTCGGGGGTCTTGCGGGCCATGGTCTCGTTACCTCCAAAGCAATTCCAGCAAAAGTGCGAAGCGGTTTTGCGTCCGGAATTGCGTAAAATCAGAAAATTAGAGCTTTGCAGGCGAACGGTGTTCGCCTGCAAAGCTCTAGCGGATGGAGCCGCTGCCTATCACGAAATGCGCAGCCCTGACTGCCCCCCTCCGGCCGCATTGCCCTGCCCGCGCATCGGCTCCGCGACAATCGCATTTGCAAGCGGGCGCGACGCAAGGCAGGAGCGGCGCCCGAGGGCTTGAGGCTGTGATGCGGCCGCCCGTTCAGGACCAGACCATGCCCCGCCTCGCCTTGCTCGCTGCCGTCGCCGGCCTCCTCCTCGCCACGCCCGCCGCCGCCCGGATCACCGACCGGGAGCAGAGCTGCGCCGACTGGCTGAAATCCGGCGCCCACCGCAAGAGCGAATACCCGGCCGATGTCGCGGAGAAGATCAGGGCCTTCTGCGCCGCCAACCCGAAGATGAAGGCGATCGACGCCGAAATGACGATGACGGGCGACTGAGCCTCCGGCTTACTCGCGTTCAGGCTCTCGCCTCAAGCGCGCCCCACGCCGCTACTGCGCCGTTTCCTTCCGGAATTTCGCGGCGCATTCGATGTAATAATCCCGGCGCACGCGCTCCGGCTTCGCAAAGCGGTTCATGTAGAAATCCCCGGGATTGGCGTAGCCCGCCTGCTTCTCCAGGTTCTTGAACAGCAACGAGCGCTCGCGCCGCGTCAGCCTCTTCCCGTAATCGAGGCCCTTCAACAGGCCGGCGATATAGGCGGCCTGGAAATTCCGTCTCTGCTCCGGATAGTCCACGTTGTAGTCCTCGGAGCCGGCGACGAAATTGCCGCGGATGAAGCCGTTCGTTTCCCGGGCGGCGCCGAGGACGATGCCCTGCGTGATGCCGCTCAGCGCCTTGTCCTTCTTGATATCGTTGAGCGCCCCCAGATGCGGGCCGCCGAGCGTCAGCCCCAGCCCGACGACGGCAGTGACGGCGCCGAGGAAATCGGCGGCGAGGCCGATCGCGCCGAGCTCGACCGCGCTGATCGCCAGCCCGGTCATCAGGAAGTCGGACACGTTCAGCGAGAAGCCGATATAGTCGTAGATCGCGCCTGATTGATCCGCCGCCTGCAGCGCTTTGCCGAGATCGGTGCCGCTGCCCATGTTCTCGTTGAATTCGTCGATGGCATCCTTGAACACGATCGGCTTGGGCGGCGGCCGATAGATCACCCCGGGCCTGTCGCTGGAGCTGAAGACGTAGTTGCGCCGGTCCGGTGTCTGCTTCGTGCAGCCGACATTCCGGTGCAGGTACCAGTTCACCTCATCCGGGTTGGACGTCTGGAAATTGAACCAGACGAGATATTCGACATTGATGAACCAGGAGAGGGCGAGCGTCTTCCAGCTATCTCCATCTTTCACGCGATAGGCGATGCCGCCCGGAGGGGCATAGCCGAGAGGCAGGGGATGGGGCGCGCCCTTCGGGGTTTTCTCGATCGCCATAGCCATGCATCCCCTGGACCTGCAACACAGTGCACCCGAACAAGAAGGCCGGCATCGTCTTCCGTGAGGCGGGCTCAAGCAGCCGCCGCCGCACGAGGGAGAGGGCCGCGCAAGGCATCCAGGCCCTCATCGCAGCATCCTAGCCGGCTTTCCCGCGCCGGGCATCATCCGAACCTAGGAGGCGTCCGCCAGGCCGGAGACGATTGCGATCGGCGCCGCGATGACGATGACGGAGGGATCGAGCGATGGCAGCGCGCTCTCTTTCCTTCCTCTCGACCGAAGCCTCTCTGCGTCATGCTCGGGCCTGACCCGAGCATCTCTTGCCGGAAGAGGCTCTGGCGCCTCTCCTACCCGCGATTCTCGGGTCTGCGCTTCGCTCCGCCCGAGACTGACGCATGGGTTCATACCGCCCGCGCCGATCGCGCGGCGGGTTCGAAATGAGGGGCAGCGGAGCGCCGCGAGGCGCGTGGGTCTTGGGCCGCGTCCATTCAGCCAGGATGCGGCGCGGATGGATTAAGCCACCATCCGCACGCCCCGTGGCGCTCCGCTTGCCGGCGTTCTTAAGTCTCCGGGCCGCGCTTATAAGGTCTGGGGCTCCTCGGGCCCGACGCCTTGCGGATCAGCTCGGCTCATCGCCTCGTCATCCGCTCCGCATCGGGGCCTGGACACCCCGAACCGTCCAGCGAGCTCCTCGCACAGGGACCGTATTATCCCCAGGGCGGTGCCCCGAAGCCTCCCGGGAGTGGGTCGTAACCCCACCCGCAGGCGCCGCCCCCGCCCCGCCAACGGCATACCTCCGGATGGCTGCCCCTCGGGGACGAGGTGGGTCGAGGATAGGCGTGGGACGTGAGGGCGGGGATAAGATCCCCCAACGGAGACAGCTATTCGTGCCACCTCCACCTACAGAGGAATGAACTCAATTTAGTGCTGATTTCGTTTGCCAAGGCGCCTGAAAGGCGTTCAAAATTGGCAAGCATCCGGCTTACGCGAGACGCATTCCTAATCGTCCTTTTTGAAAGATAGGCTTTCTTATTATGACAGTGAATGAAAATGCCATAATTTCTGCTGTTATATCAGATTTGATCCGTAAATCTTTCAACTATATTTCAGAAGGAGCTTCATCGAAATTAAAATCTGCTTGGGCAAAAATCTTTGAGGACTTCAAGCCTTTTATGGAAGAGTGTTATCTGAAGAACACGAGAGTTAGAATTATTTGCAAAAAAGATAGCGATGTAAGCTTTGAAGATATATATGTTAAGTCTTTTTTTCAATCAGGTGATAATCGCTGCGATGATGACGAATTGATTCAAAAAATTACTGATGGGCGTCGCATTGTTATTAACGGAAATGGCGGCGCCGGTAAGACGTTTTTTATGCGACATCTCTGGATCACATTATTTCGTTCGGACACGGGTGTAACTCCAATATTTATTGAGCTTAGGCAGTTAAACGATGTTAGTAGTCCTGATCTAAAAACATTTATCAGAAAAACTATTGCTCCAAACACCGAGTTATCGGAGGATATTTTTGATTATTTTTGTAATAGTGGAAAATTATGCCTGATATTAGACGGATTTGATGAAATTAAGAGAGACAAAAGGGATGCGATACAGAAGCAAATACTTGCACTGGCTACGACAAATCAAGATTGCCGCGTCGTTGTATCGAGTCGGTATGAATACCGCTTCGCTGGGTGGAATAATTTTGATGTATACGAATCTATGCCATTTACGTTTAGTCAATCGAGAGAGCTAATCAGTGTAGTTCCATTTGACAAAAATACAAAAAAGCTTTTCCTAAAAAGACTTGATGAGACCTTTTATAAAAAGAACAAAAGCTTCTTATCTAACCCACTATTATGCATAATGATGCTCATGACGTTTAGGGAAAATATGGATATTCCCAATAAGATGAGCATTTTTTATGATCAAGCTTTTACTACTCTATATCAATGGCACGACGCCACAAAAGCTTACACAAGGATAAAATCTCTCGACATACACGATTTTCAGCGATCTTTTGGAATATTTTGCCTACTTAGCTACCATGCTCAAAAGTTTCAATTTTCTCGAACTGAAATAATAGCTCTCATAAACAGAAGCAGCAAAGTGTGCGGACTAAATGTCAGCGCAGATGATATTTTAAGTGACTACGAAGAATCCGTGAATCTTATCCGGCAGGAGGGAATGAACTATGTATTTATACACAGGTCGTTTCAGGAATATTTTTGTGCATATGCTTTGATGGTAGTCTTACCCGCTAAATTTTCTGACTTTCTTCCTCAGATTTCTGCCAGAACGACAGATTCCGTATTGCCTCTATGCTTTGAGATGAACAGAAATTTAGTTATTGATAATTACATAGCACCAAAACATAAATATATTTCAAAGCTTATTTCACAATGCGACAAATCTAGGAATCAATTCCCCTATCTAACCAAATTACAAATCTCTTTCAATTTTCGTCTAGCCGAAAATGACGAAGACGAAAAAGAGGGAAAATCGTATGATCCCGTTGACGTTTCTTTGCACGTCGAAGGCGACCAGACGGCGCTTGAGTTTATTGATAACATCGAACGCATTCGAAACGGTAAGCGTCCCGCAGTTTTCTGGAACGGCGTTGTCAAAGAAATAATTTTTCGAGCGGGAATTTTTAATTTATTCGATAATATTGACTCTGATGATATTGAGAAGCGAGAAATGTATATTTCGATACGATTTGCAGATAACAAAATTATGATCCAGGAAACACTTGAATATTCTCCATCAGAAACAATTTCAGAAATTGAAACAGGACGGATATTTGATTTGGTTCAGCAACGAAAACAAATATTCCTTGAATGTCAGTCAGAAACCGCAGCGGCGATAAAGAAAATTGCTGATTGGTGCAAGAAGGAGATCGCAGATGAGAAGAGCCGAGGCAAAAGCTTGGATGAGATTTTAGAATCGTGAAACTGCACTGTTGATCAGACTCCGCCCGCTTGACTCCCGACCCCTCTCATCCTACCCCCATCGACGGGACACGCCCCCCCAACGGGGCGCGCCCATCTGTAAGGATGGAGACATCGATGGCGAATACTGCTCCGGCCACGCGTCCGCGCGTGCCTAATTTCTCGTCCGGCCCCTGCGCCAAGCGCCCCGGCTGGGCCCTCAAGAACCTCTCCGACGCCCCGCTCGGCCGCTCGCATCGCGCCAAGATCGGCAAGGACAAGCTCAAGCGCGCGATCGACCTGACGCGCGAGGTGCTTGCCGTTCCCGCCGATTACCGCATCGGCATCGTGCCGGCCTCCGATACCGGCGCCGTCGAGATGGCGCTCTGGAGTTTGTTGGGCGCCCGCGGCGTCGACATGGTGAGCTGGGAGAGCTTTGGCGCCGGCTGGGTCACCGATGTCGTCAAGCAGCTCAAGCTCGCCGATGTCCGCACCTTCGACGCCCCCTATGGCGAATTGCCGAACCTCAGGAAGGTCGACACGAAGAACCGCGACGTCGTCTTCACCTGGAACGGCACTACCTCGGGCGTGCGCGTCGTCGACGCGAGCTGGATCGCTGACGATCGCGAGGGGCTGACCATCTGCGACGCCACCTCCGCCGCCTTCGCCCAGCGCCTCGACTGGGGGAAGCTCGATGTCGTCACCTTCTCCTGGCAGAAGGTGCTCGGCGGCGAGGCCGCGCATGGCATGATCGTGCTCTCGCCCCGCGCCGTCGCCCGGCTCGAAAGCTACAAGCCGGCCTGGCCGCTGCCGAAGATCTTCCGCATGACCTCGGGCGGCAAGCTGATCGAGGGCATCTTCACCGGCGAGACCATCAACACCCCCTCCATGCTCGCGGTCGAGGACTATATCGACGCGCTGGAATGGGCGCAGAAAGTGGGCGGGCTCGACGGCCTGGTGAAGCGCGCCGACGGCAATGCCCGCGTCATCGCCAAGTTCGTGCGCGAGAACGACTGGATCGACTTCCTCGCCGTGAAGCCGAAGACGCGCTCCAACACGTCGGTCTGCCTAAAGTTCACCGACCCGGCCGTCACCGCCCTGCCGGCGGACGCGCAGGCGGCTTTCGCCAAGCAGGTCGTCTCGATCATCGAGAAGGCCGGCGCCGGCTACGATCTCGGCCATTACCGCGACGCCCCTCCCGGCCTGCGCATCTGGTGCGGCGCCACCGTCCAGTCGCGCGACGTCAAGGCGCTGCTGCCCTGGATCGCCTATGCCTTCGCCGAGGCCAAGGCGGGGCTCGGCAAGAAGGCGGCCTGACCGGGCCGTCATGGTCGGGCTTGACCCGACCATCTCCTTCGCAAATCGCACCAAACCACGCCGTCATCCCGGACAAGCCGCATAGCGGCGCTGCTCCGGGATGACGGGCGAGGTTCCTGTTCTCCAAAATCTCAGCGCAGAGCGCCCTTCGCGCCGCGCCAGCCGGAGCCTCCCATGCCTGCCCCGAAAGTCCTGATTTCCGACGCCCTCTCCCCCGCCGCCGTCCAGATCTTCAGGGACCGCGGCATCGACGTGACCTTCGATCCGAACCTCGGCAAGGACAAGGACAAGCTCGCCAGCGTCATCGGCGACTATGATGGCCTGGCCATCCGCTCGGCCACCAAGGCGACCGCCAAGCTCCTGGAGCAGGCCAAGAATCTGAAGGTCATCGGCCGCGCCGGCATCGGCGTCGACAATGTCGAGATCCCCGCCGCGACCGCGCGCGGCGTGATCGTGATGAACACGCCCTTCGGCAACTCGATCACCACCGCAGAGCACGCCATCGCCATGATG